>DAOWIN010000151.1 GCA_030640885.1 Candidatus Omnitrophota bacterium | reverse complement strand
TTGCCAATAAAGTTTTTCCAACCCCGGTGGGTCCCAAAAAGATGAACGAACCAATTGGCCGCCGCGGGTCTTTAACCCCCGCCCTTGAACGCCGCACTGCTTGGGCAATAGCCCGCACTGCCTCATCCTGCCCAACTACCTTTTTATGAACCTCCCCTTCCATCTTTAGTAATCTTTCTACCTCTTTTCCCTTTAACTGCATCAAGGGAATATTGGTAATTTTGGAAAGAACTTGGGCAATGTCTTCCTCGTCAATTATTATCTTTTTTTGCTGCCGTTGCTCCTTCCAATTTTTCTCTTTTTCAGTTAAATCCTTTTTTGCCCGTTTTTGCAAGTCTCTTATCTCTGCCGCTTTTTCAAAACTTTGACTATCAATAGCCTCTTTTTTAGCACTATCTAATTTTTCCAGTTTTTGTTTTAAGTTCTTAAAATTTGGAGGAACAATTGTAGCATCTAAGCGCGCGCGCGAACCGGCTTCGTCTATAAGATCAATAGCCTTATCAGGCAAAAATTTTCCGCTAATATATCTATCGGAAAATTTAGCCGCCGCTTCCAGAGCCGCATCCTTCATCTTCACTTTGTGAAATGCCTCGTATTTAGGCCTTAAACCCTTCAAGATTTCAATTGTTTCCTTAATAGAAGGAGGTTCAACGATAATCGTTTGAAATCTCCTTTCCAATGCGGCATCTTTTTCAACATATTTGCGATATTCATTTAAAGTTGTTGCTCCAATACATTGCATCTCTCCGCGTGATAAAGCCGGCTTTAAAATATTAGAAGCATCTAACGCCCCTTCTGCTCCCCCTGCTCCTATCAATGTATGTAGTTCATCAATAAATATAATTATATTTTTTTCTCTTCTGATCTCCTCCATTACTGCTTTAATACGCTCTTCAAATTGCCCGCGGTATTTTGTCCCTGCTACTATTAAACTCAGATCGAGAATAATAATTCTCTTGTCTGAAAGCACCTCGGGGATATTGCCCTGAATTACTTTTTGGGCTAAGCCCTCTACAATGGCTGTTTTGCCTACCCCAGCTTCTCCCAACAAAACAGGATTATTTTTTGTGCGGCGAGCTAATATCTGAATTATCCTTTCAATTTCTTTTGCCCTGCCCACTACGGGGTCAAGTTTATTCTCTTTTGCCAAACTGGTTAAATCGCGACCAAAGGCATCGAGCGCCGGAGTCTTACTTCTTTTCTTCTGCCCAGCTCCATTAGTCGCTGCCCCCGAAGGAATCGCCTCTCCCAAAAGATGTGTTATAGCCTCTTTCAATTTTTTCATATCCAAACCCAGATTAAATAAAACTTGCGCTCCGATTCCCTCCTTTTGGCGAAGCAAACCCAATAAAAGATGTTCAGTACCAATATAATTATGCCCCATCTTCTTTGCTTCATCAAAAGACAATTCAATTACCTCTTTTGCCTTGGGAGTAAAAGGAATATCACCGGACATAAGCAAATCTGTTCCGGGTTTGATTAGTTTTTCCACTTCTAAACGAACTGTTTGCAAACTTATCCCCAATAATCCCTCCAGCACTGCGGCGGCCACCCCTTCGCCTTCTCTGACTAAACCCAGCAAAATATGCTCAGTACCAATATAATCGTGATTCAATCTCTTGGCTTCCTCTTTTGCCAACAAAATAACTTTTCGGGCACGTTCAGTAAAACGATTAAACATTTAAAATCCTCCTTTCCTTACTCGCCAGAGACGAGCGAAACTTATTGAAATTCCTTACAATAAATTTCTATCAATTTCTATGAAGTTCTTCTTTGAAATTCTTCCAATTTCGTGAGCCCGAAGAGTGAACAAATTTCTATTAGTTTCTATAAATTTCTCTTCTACGGACATATTCCTATCCACTAATTAGTGTTGAAATTTTAAAGATAGGAAGCAGCATCGCAACTGCGATTGAACCAATCACAATACCTAAAAAAGCAATGATTAATGGTTCAATAAGAGATGTTAAACCTGAAACCGCGGCGTCCACTTCCCGTTCGTAAAAATCAGCTACCTTGGATAGCATCTTTGCTAACTCACCGCTTTGTTCTCCTACGGCAATCATGCGAGTTACTAAAGGAGGAAAAACACCGCTCTTGCCCAAAGGAGTATTAATATTCTCTCCTTGGCGAACGCTTCCCTGTACATCTTCCGCTATCTTCTCAATTACCTTATTTCCCGATGTCTTCCCCACAATTGTCAAACAATCAAGAACAGAAACGCCGCTTTCGATTAAACTAGAAAAAGTGGAACAAAACCTACTAATAGCCACTTTGCGAAGCAGCGCACCAAATACGGGAAGTTTCAACTTCATTTTATCTACAGTAAAACTGCCTTTCTCTGTTTTGGCATAATACTTCAGTAAAATGACCGAAAATATTAAAACAAAACCCACAATCAAAAAATAGTCACGAACAAAATCACTTATATTAATTAATATCAAAGTAGGCAAGGGTAGAGTTCCGCCTAAGCTCTCAAAAATTCCTTTAAAAGTAGGTATAACTTTAATTAAAAGAAATAGAGTAATAAGCACTGCCATAGAGCTAACTACGGTAGGATAAGCTAATGCTGATTTAACCTTTTTAAGTAAAGCATTTGCTTTTTCTAAATAATTTGATAAACGATCTAATGTCTCCGGCAGTCTTCCGCTCTTTTCTCCAGCCTTGATCATATTTACGAATAAAGAAGAAAAGAAGCGAGGATGCTTTAAAAGGGCATCGGAAAAGCTTTTCCCCCCTTGAATGTCTTGCCCTAAATCACTAATTATCTGTTTAAAGTTTTGATTTTCTATCTGCTCGCAAAGAATGCTTAAAGCCTGCACAAGAGTAACACCAGCATCTAATAAAGTAGCCAACTGGCGGGAAAAAATTATTAAGTCCTCATCTTTTACTCTTCCTCCCCTGCCGCTCTGCCCGCCACCCTTTTTCACTTTTCCTTTTACTTCATCAATGGAAATAATAGTGAAATTTTGGTTTCTTAACTTATTTACAAGCTGAGAAAAATCTTCATTTTCCGCAACTTGCTCAATCTTTTTCCCCTCTTGATTTTTAACTACATATTTGAAGGTTGGCATAGAATGCAAAGTCACAAGGTTAGAAGGTCACAATGTCACAAGTAATTTTTCTTGTGACCTTGTGTCCTTGTGACTTGGTAACCTTGGGTTAGTATCTGTTTGCGCCCCCGACGATTCTTCCCTTTCCTTTTTTCCGTCGTTTCTCGCTTGGTTTTACATACTCTTTGTGGCTGCGCAATTGTCTTAAAACACCTTCCTTTTCTACTATTCTTTTAAACCGCCGCAATGCTCTTTCAAAGGTTTCATTCGCTCTTATTTTTACTTCTATCAATTTTCTCAACTCCTTTTTTTTAAGCCGCAGGCTACAAGTTACAAGCCACAAGTTACAAGCAAAAAACCTAGACCATAAGATTTCTTTTCCTCTTCTTACCTGCAGCTTGAAGCTTGAAGCTTGAAGCTTGTAGCTTATGCTATCTCACAATTCCAAATTCCTATTTTATTTTTTAATATTATCACCGCTCCTTTTACGCCTAAAATCTTTCTTGCAAAATTCAAACCTTTCTTAATATCCTCTTTTCTGTTGACCATATTGGCTACAGCAGTAGCCGCCGCATCCGACAATATTGCTGAATTAGAAACAACCACTGAAGCATCTGTCCGCCCTTTACTGTAAGAATGCCCTACTGTCCCACTGGATGTAGCAATGCCATAAGGTTCAAGAGAAGACAAAAGTTTTAAATTAACTTTTTCACTCAATTTAGACCTACCGGCAAAAACTGGAATTAACCTTTCTTTACTGCTTTGAAGAAAAATATCCCCACCGTTTTCCACAATAATTTCTGCCGAAAATCTTGATAAATTTTTTCCGATAAATTCAGCCATTGCCCCTGCTACTGCCGCCATTGGACCTACGCCGCATAATTTCGCCGCCGCGGACATTTCTTTAACAATAGAAGGAGCATTCTTTTTCGGCTCTACAGGCATAAAACTTTCCTGCCACTGGGGATATTTACGAATGTATCTTTCTATTTGCCCGCGATATTTCTTTAGTAATGCGTTTGCTTTTGTCTTTAAATCGCAACTTGCCCATATATTAAGAACAGTCTCTTTTTCTCTTATATTGAAATTCATCCTTTTCAATTTCTATCAATTTCTATCAATTTCGTGAGCGAAGCGAGTAAGTTTCAATAAATTTCGATTTTTAATTTACTCTATCTCAAAAGAAACGGGAATATTCAAAGATAGCTGTTTTTTCTTTATCTGCGGCGGAAAAGCTGGAAAGGGCGCCGCTTCCTGGACACTTCTCAATGCCGCTTTATCCAGATAATTATCTCCAGAAGATATCCTAACCACCGTTTCTTTTAAATAACCATTATTAAAAATGGTGAAAGAAATATAAACTAATCCCTCGCTCCAATTTGTTTGCGCCTTCTCGGGGTAAACGGCTTTTTCTTTAATCTGTTCACTAATAAATCGATAATAGTCTGTTAAAACTTTTCCCTTTATTCTGCCTTCCTTCTGTTTTCTATTTATTAACTTTCTCTTTTTTGCTCGCGGCTTCTGTTCTGCATGCTTGAACGATTTTTTGGTTTCTATCCCCTTTTTCTTAATCTCTATTTTGTCAAGATTAATATTTTTCTTCTCAGCCCTAAAATTTTTCTCCCTTTTAAAACTCGCTTTTTTTATACTGTTCTCTTTTTCCTGCCTTTTTTGCTCAATCTTGGTTATTGTTTTAGGAACAATTTTTTGTTGGTAATATGTAATTTTGGGTGAAGAAAAGACGTTCTTTTGAGAAGAAAAAGAAAAGCACAAAAAAAGACCTATATGGATAGTTAAAGAGAATAATAAACTTACGGTAAATCTTTTCTTGAGAAATTTTGCAAACACAATATTTAATCTACTGCAACTTCCTCTTGCTTTTGTTAATTATGAATTCGGGGAAAAATCATTTTACAATCTATAATCCTTGCTTCTATGCCAAATTTCGTATATTGTCAAAAGCTCTTTTATCTTGTTAATACTGTATATAATCCGATAACGATAACTAAAATCGTAAGCCATAAATCTTCTATACTTCCCTTCTAATTTGTATCCCAAAAAAGGATTTGCGGATAATTCTAAAATTGCCTGTTCTATTTTATGAACAATTGCTTTAGGAATTTTACGCAAATCTTTCTTTACTCCAGGGTGAAAAGCCAATTCATAAATTTGGTTGCTCATGCCCAAAAATTTCCTTATAAGAAGAATATTTTCCCTCGTCAACTTCTTTAATCCGTTTATCAAGTTCGCCCTGATGTTTTTTATTAGCTAAAATATCCAAAGTTGTCATTAAAGACTGCCATTCCTCAATGCTAATCACCTTAGCTACCGGCACGCCACCTTTGGTCAAAGTATAATGACAATTAGCATCATATACTTTATCAAGAAGTAGAAAAAAATTATCTTTCGCTTTGCTTGCTGACATTACCTCTGGAAGAGCTGTCTTTTCCATTATCTATTTCGCCTCCTTTTATTCTTTTTCTACAGTTTCTTTTTGCTTTTGTTTAATCGTGAATTCGTTGGAGTAGATTGTTTCACTTTCTTTGCAAGGAAATTTTTCATTTTGGCAACCAGTGTAGATAGGAATTGCTATCCTATAAATTCCCTTTTCAAAATCAACTTCAAAAAGCCCAATTTCAAATTCTTTAATTTCAAAAGAGTCAATGCATTCTGCGATAAAATTTACTTCACATCTTTTTCTTAAATATTCTTTCCAAAACCAAAACCAATTTTTCTTTTGGAAAAAATAAGTATTGCAGGACTCAAAACATATAGTTTTATCTAAATTGTTTTTTACAGTTATTTCTACCATCTCCCCCTGCTCATACTCTGTCTTGTCTGTGGTGATGACTACTTCTTCCCCCAATAATTCCTTTCCCTCAATGCATTTACCTTCTTCGCATATTGCCTCACAATCAACGCAATCATAAATAACTCCTTCATCGCGGCATATTTCATTTTTATTGATAGCACCGCAGCCACAGGTAAATTTACAATCATTATCTGTTTTGCATGATTTGTCACAATATAACCCACTGTAATTTAATCCTGCTGCTTTTGGGCCACAAATACCTTTTGAATCTTGAATATTTTGACTACCGTAAACCCACACCCTAATGTTTAAAACAATCCCGGCAACCAAAATCCCGATAAAAAATTTCTTTTTTGAACTCATTTTTTACCCTTATCTCTTTTTTTAGCATCCTTAAAAATAACCGGGGCGACCTTTCGCACCTCTTTTAGCATCAGATTAGCGAGCTCCCGAATTTCCCATTGGCTGGTTTTGGCGCATCTTAACTTAAAAAAATGCAGGAGTTCGCGAGCGTTCATTGTTGTGATTATCTTTGTCTCGCAGGCATTGGGTAACAAAAAACGGGCATCTTCGGCCGGAATGCCGCTATCTAAAAGTTTAGTATAAACCGTGTTTATATCCTTGATTACCTTTTCAAAAATTGCCTTTAGTTCTTTTTTCTTCTTTATACGCGGAGGAATTATATACTCAAAATCCTTTTTCTTTACATAGCGTTGGCTTTGTTGTGAAAAAGAAGCAATTCTGTGCCTAACTAATTGATGCGAGGTAACCCGCGAAATTCCCTCAATAGCAAAGGTGAAACTTGCATGTTCTACAACCGACAAGTGATTTAATTTAATAATTTTTTCAATAAAGTTTGCTTCTTCCTTTTCGTCTATCTTTTGCAAGTCATCAAGAGAACCCTTTGCATAGCAAAGCTTACCGGCAATCGCGGCTGTTTCTTGAGGATGGGGAGTATAGTTTATTAGCTTGACTTTCATAACGGTTAAATAATAGCACATTTTGAAATAAAAAACAAGATTTTTTTCAAGAAATGTGCTATAATATACCTCTTGCAAAAAGCAAATAAATGAAACTAAACAAGGAGGATATATATGGAACAATACTTAAATCTACTCAAAACAAAATGCGGCCAAGAAAATTATCAAAAATTGGCGTGCTTAAACAACCCTGCTCTGCTTAATTTTATAGGTGAATATACAGAAATTTGTAATCCAGCTTCGGTTTTTGTGCGTGCTGATTCGCCGCAAGACGCTCAATATATAAGAAACAAGGCAAAGGAAACGGGTGAAGAAAAACAACTCGCTATAGAAGGACACAGTGTTCATTTTGATGGAGCTTATGACCAAGCAAGGGATAAAAAAAATACAAAGTTCCTTTTGCTTAAAGAAGAAAATTTGGGCGCGGACATTAATTCTATAGAAAGAGAAAAAGGGCTAAAAGAAATCCGAGATTTATTAAAAAACATTATGGCAGGCAAAGAAATGTTTGTTTCGTTTTTTTGCCTTGGACCAGTAGGTTCTGATTTTTCTATCTATGCAGTGCAGATTACCGATTCTGCTTATGTAGCTCATTCAGAAGACATTCTCTACCGTTCTGCCTATGAAGCATTCAAAAAATACGGAACGGAAATAAAATTTTTACGCTATGTGCATTCTGCCGGACAATTACAGAATAATGTCAGCAAAGACATAGATAAAAGAAGAATTTACATAGATCTCTCTGAAAATATCGTTTGGACAACTAATAGCCAGTATGCAGGCAATACTGTGGGTTTGAAAAAATTGGCTTTGCGTCTAGCAATCAAAAAGGCGGCTGGAGAAAAGTGGCTTGCTGAGCATATGTTTGTTATGGGCGTTTTTAATGGCGAGGGCAAAAAAACATATTTTACCGGCGCCTTTCCCAGCGCCTGCGGCAAAACTTCCACTTGCATGGTCCAAGGGGAAAATATTTTAGGCGATGACATTGCTTATTTGCGAAAGAAACAAGGCAGAGTATTCGCTGTAAATGTAGAAAGAGGAATATTCGGGATAATCAAAGATGTTCAACGACAAAACGACCCCTTAATTTGGGAAGCATTAAACACGACCGGCGAGGTTATTTTTTCTAATGTTTTAGTCAAAGATAAAATTCCCTATTGGTTAGGCGGCGATAAAACTCTACCCGATGAAGAAAAAAACTCCACTCCTTTTCCGCATCCTAATGCCCGCTACACAATTAGATTAAAAGCCCTGAAAAACTGCGACCCCAATTTAGAAAACCCTGAAGGGGTAGAGATTAAAGGCATAATTTATGGAGGACGAGATTCTGACACCTGCCCGCCGGTGTTTGAAAGCTTTGATTGGGGACATGGTGTCCTCACTATTGGTGCTTCTTTAGAATCAGAAACTACCTCGGCTACCTTGGGCAAAGAAGGAATAAGAAAATTTAATCCGATGGCAAATTTGGATTTTCTTTCTATACCCATTTCCGAGTATATCAAAAACTATTTGGAATTTGGCAAAGATTTAGATAATCCTCCAATCATTTTTGGAGTAAATTATTTTTTGAGAGATAACAGCGGGAATTATTTAAACGCAATAGAAGACAAAAGGGTTTGGCTTAAATGGATGGAATTGAGAGTGAACAAAAAAATAGAGGCGGTCAAAAGCCCTATTGGGTTTCTCCCGCGATATGAAGAACTCAAAAGGTTATTTAAAGAGGTGTTGAATAAAGTTTATTCAGAAAGCGATTATCAACAGCAATTTGGTTTAAGAATTGATGCCAATTTAGCAAAGATTGAAAGGATTGAGGAAATTTACAAAACAAAAGTTTCTGACGCTCCCAAGATTTTATTTGAGATTTTGGAGAAACAAAAAAAGAGGCTACAAAAGAAAGGATAACTTTACTTCCACCTACCACTTCCACCTACGAGGTGGAAGTGGGTGCGGATTATGGCAGAAAAAACATTGCGTTTCAGTGAATTTGCGAATCTCAAACCCTTCAAAACAGGAAAGGTTCGGGACATTTATGACTTGGGAGATAAACTTTTGCTCGTTTCTACCGATCGCATATCTTGCTTTGATGTTATTCTACCTACAGGAATTCCTAACAAAGGAGAGGTTTTGACTAAACTCTCTAACTTTTGGTTTGAATTCACAAAGAATATTGTTGATAATCATCTACTCACTGCGGATATAAATGACTTCCCTGCCATTTTATTGGAATATAAAGATAGCATTAAAAATCGTTCAATGCTGGTAAAGAAAGCAGAACTTATCCCTGTTGAATGCATAGTTCGGGGCTATTTAGCCGGCTCAGGCTGGAAAGAATATAAACAAAACCAATCTGTCTGCGGAATAAGCCTGCCTCCTGGGCTCATAGAATCCAGCAAACTACCAGAGCCAATTTTTACCCCTTCAACAAAAGAAGATAAGGGACACGATATAAATGTGAATCAAAAATATATTGAAAAAGAAGTTGGAAAAGAAATTGCTGATAAACTAAAAACTATAAGCATTGCTCTTTATAAAAAAGCAAGTGAATACGCTGAAAGTAAAGATATAATTATTGCCGACACAAAATTTGAATTTGGCTTCTATAATAATGAAATTATTCTCATTGACGAACTGCTTACGCCTGATTCCTCAAGGTTCTGGCCTAAAAATGGATACTCGCCCGGTAGAAGGCAGCCGAGTTTTGACAAACAGTTTGTACGTGATTATCTGGAAACTCTAAACTGGGATAAAACCCCACCTGCCCCTGAATTGCCTGCTGAAATAGTTGACGAAACAAGCAGAAAATATTTATCACTGATGTCACTGATTTTAGACACTGATGCTACTGACAAAACATCAGTGTAATCAGTGTTCTTCCTCAGTGTAATCAGTGTTCTTCCTCAGTGTAATCAGTGTTCTTCCTCAGTGTAATCAGTGTTAAAAAAATTATGCCTAAACCTTTATTTATTGCTGCCACAGGTCGGGATATTGGAAAAACCTCTATTTCCTTAGGCTTAATTCATCTTTTGAGTAAAAAAATGGAGCGGATTGCCTTTATTAAACCCGTCGCCCAAAGATATGTCCAGATTTCAGAAGACAAGATAGGAGACGATGCCCTCTTAATCAAGGAAACTTTTGGACTTGAGTATGATGTAAAAGATATGAGCCCGCTGATAATCGAAAAGGGTTTTACTGAAAAATATATCAACGGACAAACAGGAAGAGGCTTTGTCAAAAAGATACGGCGCGCCTATGAAAATTTGGCAAAGGAAAGTGATTTAGTAATAATTGAAGGTACGGGACACGCTGGAGTGGGGTCAATAATAAAGTCGTCTAACGCCGATGTGGCTAAACTTTTGGGAGCAAATGTGCTTTTGCTCTGCGGCGGGGGCATTGGACGCAGTATTGATGAAATAGCTCTGAACAAAACCTTTTTTGAGCAAAAGGGCTGTAAAGTAATTGGGGTAATCGTCAATAAAATTTTAGAACAAAAATATGACAAGGTTTCTCCCTTTTTGAAACGATACCTCAAGACAGCAGGAATTCCTCTGTTTGCTCTTTTACCCTATCGCTCTCTGCTTTCTAATCCCCCTCTCTGGTTAATTGCTCAACAAACAAAAGCAAATATACTTAGCGGGAAAGAATACTTAGAAAAAAACATAGAAAAAATAATAGTAGGCACAATGGAGCCTGAAACAATGTTGGAATTGCTCAGAGATATTCGCCAGCAAACCCTCTTGATTACCTCCAGCGACCGCATAGACCTTTTGTTAGCAGTATTTACTACCTATTTTAAGAACATCGGGAATGCCCACAATCTAAGTGGGGTCTTGCTTTCAGGAAAGCAGAAACTTCCCCAAAGTATAAGCGACATTCTCGCTTCGGTAAATATTCCGGTGCTAATGGTAGATGAGGATATCTATAGCCTTGCTTCACAGATATATAGTCTGCGCACAAAGATAAATAGTCAGGATAACAAAAAGATTACTGCCCTCAAAAAACTTGCCGAGGATTATATAGATATAGAATCACTGTATAAAATTTTAACCTCTGAAGAAAAGACGGTTAAAAAAGGATGGTGGGAAAGAATAATGAATTTTTTCAAAGGCTTTGGGAAAAATAGGGTTTGAAAAAACCTTTCCTTTCTATAGATGTTTTTGGGGAGGCTGGTTTAAGACAAGGTTTCTTTCCGAAGAATTAAGATTTGACAGAGAACGTAGGACTTGGAGAGCGGCAGTAAGATTTAGCTCGCCGTATCCTGTGTAAGGGTCCCAGCCCGCCGGTTCTATATCATCAGCAGTATTATAAAGAATATTAGTAATCTGTGTAGCATTAAGAGAGGGATTTTCTGAGCGAAGAAAGGCAGCTGTTCCAGCTACGCGAGGAGCCGAAAGTGAGGTTCCGCAGTCTCCGGAAAGTGAGAAAAGTTTTTCTATGATGCCTTTATTGGTCTCAAAATCGGCAGAAGCGGCAATATCTACACAATTCCCATAATTGGAATCGGGCCATCTTTTCCCGGAAACTAGCCCTGCTACCGTTGTAACATTATTATATGCGGCTGGATAATAAGGGATCTCAGTATCGGAATTTCCTACCGCTGCTGTTATTATTACATCTTTAGAGTAAGCATAATCTATAGCTTTCTGTGTCTCAAAAACATAATCAAGGCTACCAAAACTTACACTTATTACTTTTGCTCCATTATCTGTTGCATATATTATTGCTGCGCTAATATCTAAATCGGGAGTACTTAGATTATTATGAGTTCCTTTTATATTTATACCTAAGTTCAAATGGCTATCTACATCCAAATACATAATTTTGCTTTCGGAGGCAATTTCTAATGCACAGTTGGCACACTTGACAGAATGAGTATTAGTCAAGCAAAGTTCATTTATTATAGCATTATTATTCCTCCAACCGAAATTCCAGCCATAAACATCATCTGTATATCCATTTTTGTCGTTGTCTATACCATCGCTTGGTATCTCATCTGTATTTATCCATACTTTTTGTGCATTGAAACTTGGGTGATTTGCACCGGGTTTGTCTATGTCTATTATGGCAATAGTTATATTTTCTCCTCTCTTTCCCTCTGCTACTTTTGAATTCCCCCCTTCCTTTTCACCGATAATTATGCCCTTTATTTCTTCTAATCCTTCCGCAAGATAATCATATCCTTCTACCGCTTTTTGTTTCAATGATTTAAAAAGTCCTAATAATTTAAGAGACCTTTTGTCGACTTTTTGTCTATCTTCTTTTGCCTCTGATAAAATATCAATAACAGCCATATCCTCAGAGGATATAAATATTCCGTGAGAAGGATTCGGATAAAAAGTATTATTGTTTGCTTGCACTTCCGGAAGAAGACGCTGAAAATCTTTACTGGAAGGTAAATCTTGACTTGTTATAGAAATAAGATTCTCTGTAGCCTCATCAGATTCCCCATAAGCAGAAAAAGAAAACAACGCACCTGCTATGGTTAATAAAGCAACCAAAATTCGCTTATGTTTATTTTTCATCTTTCTTATTATCTTTTTAAAGTTTCTGATAAAAACAAATTTCAAAAACCTCTCTTATGAGGAAAATATCTGTCCTATCTTCTTTGCTATAAATATAATAGCACAAAAATTGAAAAAATAACCGTTAGGAATGAACCCATTGCTAATAATGTCCCCTGTTTCATGTTATAAAAATCAAACCCTGTTTTTCTTTGCGGGCGAAAGCTTAAATTTTCTTGAGATTACTAATTGCTCATTGCAAAAAAATTCAAATCTATAATTACCATATTTGGGCAGTCTAAGACCGGAAAACTCAAAATTGAATTCAATTATCTGATGCGGATTAACAAACTTGATAGGTCCTTTGAGCTCAGCTATTGGTTTGTCTTCGTCAATATAAACACATCCCAATTTGCCAATATAATCACCCTGCCCTTCGGTTAAAGAAATAAAAACATTAAAATTTGGATGAACACAGGGGATCTTTCCCACATTTATGTTATTGAACATACCAATTAAGGACTTTTTCCCTGTCTTTTTATCCTCTATTACCGTATCGCAGATTACCATAGCCAAAGGCAAAGGCTTTGGTTTATCTATCATCATGTCTCCTCCTCTCCGGGCATCCTGTTTTCTACAGAATGCCTTTTACTAATAATATTCCGCTAATCATTAAAGAATTATGCAAGATATGAATCGTTACCGAGGGAATCAAAGAACCGCTCTTTTCATAAACATACGCTAAAACTGCTCCCAAAAAAAAGATGGGCAAGAAAGCAAATAGATTCTGATGCAAAGCGGCAAAGAAAGTTGCTGTAATTATAGTAGCGAACATTGCTCCGGTTTTGTTTTTGATTGCCGGATAGGCAAAACCGCGAAAAAAAATTTCTTCCACAATCGGCCCAATAATCCCTCCCAACAAAAATAGAAAGATTAAAAAAGGGACACTCTTTTCAGTAAAAATAATATCTATTAAAGGATGCGCTGGCGGCTGATAATTTAGCCGTGTCGCTAAGTTGCTGAGAAAAGCAAGCATCGCAACCAAAACAGGAACAATGGCAATGTAGCTTACTATTCCCAATTTTATCTTTTTGGAAAAAGTTTTAAGGCTTATTCCTAAAGAAACAAATTTTTGTTTGTATTTTTTAAACACAAAATAACAAACAAAAAATAAAAGCAGAAAATCAACAAGACAGGCATTAATAGCCATTTTCAAATTGGGACAAAGATTGGCTAAAAAGGGTTGAAAAAGAAGCTGTGAAAATACAGAAATTAGATAACCCCAAAAGAAGATTAGAATCACCACCCTGACAATATCGCCTATTTGCCATTTTACATAGACAGAAACCCCCTTGAATTTTTCTATTATCTGTTTATGCCGCAATCTCAGCCAAATAATTCTTATCAATAGAGCTATGCCGGCGATTAAAATCAGCAAAAAAAATAGGCTAACAATCATTAGTTTCTGTCTCAAACTTTCATTCTGGCTAATTATTTCGAGCAACTCTTGCTCTTGTATTCTCTCGCTCAAGACCTGCTTTGATGCTAAATCAGCTTCTCTGCTTGAGGGTAAACTGCTAACGGCAAGATTAAAAAGAACAATAAAAATCAGCATTAACAGATAGATTTTTTCTCGACGAACGAATTTTTTTAACATATTTCATCCAAAAATGTTTTTATTTTCTTTGCATTCTCCACGGCATAACCCTGATAATCATTATTAAAATAGATATACACATCCCGGCCGTCCCGCAAAAAATCTTTTATATAACCTGCCCATTTTTTTAACTCCTCGTCGGGATAAGAAATACTTTCTGCCACCCCGTGCATACGGATATATACAAAATCCGCTGTTGTCTCCAAGCAGGTAGGAAAACCCTGCAAATCAATAACACAATAAGCAACATTAAATTCAGCTAAAAGGTTAAAAACATCTTTATCCAGCCAAGAGAAATTTCTAAACTCTATTGTCTGCCTCAAATTCTTGGGAAGCTCGCTCAAAAAAGAGCCTAATAGATTAATGTCTTTCTTTAAAAAAGGGGGTAATTGATAAAGAACCGGACCCAATTTCTGTTTTAGGAAAATAACCCTGTCTAAAAAGAGTTTTAGCGAATTTTCTATCCCTGCTAATTTTTTGTAGTGCGTAATTGTTTTGCTCGCCTTTACGCTAAAAATAAAATTGGGCGGTGTTTTTTTGTGCCAATTTTTAAAATTTTCAATTGAGGGAAGACGATAAAAACTATTATTTAATTCTACACTGAGGAAATGCTGGGAAAAATAAGGCAGGAGCTCGCTCTTTAAAATTTCGGAGGGGTAAAAACACCCTACCCAATGCTCATAATACCAACCGGAAGTACCTACAAAACATGACATAACTTTGTTATAACGAAACTTAACCTTCAATTTCCAACAGTTTCTTAATTCTCTCCAAGGCAATCCCTAATCTTTGCTTATCCTCCACTAAGGCGAAACGGATAAAACCCTCCCCATATTCACCAAAACCTGTTCCGGGAGCAGTTGCCACCCCTGCCTCTTCTAATAATAATTGAGTGAATTCCATTGAGGTTAAAGCTGAGTATTTCAAAGGGATGCGTGCCCAGATGTAAAAGGTTGCCTTTGGCTTTTTCACCTTCCAACCTATTTTTTGCAAACCCTCTACAAAAAAATCTCTCCTTTTTTTATAAACCTCTACTGTCTTCCGAACACAATCCTGCGGTCCTGACAAAACCTTTATGGCCGCCGATTGAATTGCCCGAAACAAACCAAAATCAATATAAGTCTTTGTTTTTTTCAAAGCCGAAATAATGTTTGCATTCCCTACACAGAAGCCAATGCGCCAACCTGACATATTATAGGTTTTGGAAAGAGTATGAAACTCCACAGAAAAATCTTTCGCTCCTTTAACCTGCAAAAGAGAAGGCGTCTTATATCCATCAAAAGTAATATCTGAATAAGCAAGGTCATTGCCGACGATAATTTCCTTTCCCTTTGCCCAATCGGCCACCTCTTTAAAAAAATCAATATCAACTACTGTCGCAGTCGGATTATGGGGATAACTCAAAAAAAGGAGTTTAGCCATACGGGTTATGTTCTTGTCTAATTTCTTTAATTCAGGTTTATAGTCATTCTCTTCTTTGAGAGGAACATTATAGAGAATTCCGCCCGCCATAATTACACCATTAAAATGAACAGGGTAAGCCGGGCTGGGAACCAAAGCAATATCATCGTTATTCAAAAAGGTGAGAGAAAGGTGAGCAATACCTTCTTTGGAACCGATAAGGGGAAGTATTTCTGTTTCTGGATTAAGCTCAACAGCAAAACGCTCGACATACCAATTTGCAATTGTTTGTTTTAATTTCTTTTCAATCTTTCCATCTTCGCGAGAATAACGCTGATTTTCTGCTTCTTTAGCCGCTCGGCATAACTCTTCAATAGCTTGGGGCGGAGCCGCTTGGTCCGGGCTTCCCATACTCAAGTCAACAACATCTACCCCACTTTTAACAACTCTTTCCCTTATCTCATCAACTACTGTAAATAAATAAGGGGGTAATCTTTTTAATCTATTCGCTGGATGCATTTTTCTCCTTTGATTACTATTAGTGCTCTGTGCAATTGATCATCAACTAACAAAAACAAATCAAGAAAGTGAGTGAGGTTCAACCTCACTCACTTCTTTCTTCTTTCTTTCTTC
>DAOWIN010000010.1 GCA_030640885.1 Candidatus Omnitrophota bacterium | reverse complement strand
CGAACATCAAATTTAGCACATAACACATAGCGTTTAGCAGATAGTAAAGAATAAAAACCTTGGAATTTATAATTTCTTATCTTTCTATACGCTATACGCTAACCGCTATACGCTATTATTAGCGTTAAGAAAAAAGTTAGAAAGTAAGGAATGCAAAATTCCTCTGTAACCTTAATTTGGCAAGGATTAATGTCATCGAGCACTACTTTCTTTCTCGCCTTTTGTTTCTTCAGTTACTTCTTCTTTTTCCTTGCGAATTAACTCTGGCTCGCCTTTTGTTTCCTCAGTTACTTCTTCCACTTCTTCCTCTTTTCTGGGGGCTTCCACAGAGATTACAGCCATTTCTAAATCCTGAATTATTTCTACCCCCGATAGCGGCTTTAAATCCTTAACATAAATAAAATCGCCAATGCTAAGAGCGGAAACATCAACCTCTAATTTTTCGGGAATGTTTGTCGGGAGACACTCTACTTCTGCTTCCCATAAAAGATGCTCCAAAACCCCACCCTCTTTTACTCCCGGTGCCTCTCCTTTTATTGTGATAGGCACATTAACCTTTATCTTTTGCCTTAAAGAAATATGATTAAAATCAATATGCAAGATCCCACTGTTCACTGGATGCTGCTGGATTTCTTTAACAAGAACAAGCTTTTTTTCTTTTTCTGATATTAGATTAATCACTACACCTTCGTGATACAAACCTATTTTCTTTACATCTTTCTTATGTACCTTAATATTCATAGCCTTTTCGCCAACGCCGTAAACTACTGCCGGAATAAATTCCTCTCGACGCAATCTGTTCACTGCCTGTTTGCCTACTTCTTCCCGCACTTGAAAATTCAATTCAATCTGTTCCATAATCACTCCTTCAATAAGCAGACAATTTACAGAACGCAGTGATGCAAATTGTAGCCCCGATGCTATGTCGGGGCGTCTGCGCATTGAACCCTGTTAAATGCCGCTCTGCGGCAATTCGCCTCGGCGAATTATTTAACAGGGTAAATTCAACTAACAGATTTACAAAGCACAAAGTACTTTGCAAATATGAGTTTCATTTATACAAATAATGAACTTACCGACTCCTCCTGATGAATTCGCTTTATTGCCTCCCCTAACAGATTGGCAATTGACAAAATTCTAATATTTTCTAATTGCTTTTCGTGAGGGATAGGAATAGTATCGCTAACAACAAGCTCCCTCAAAGGAATAGATTTAATTCTTTCTATTGCCTCTCCGGATAAAACGGAATGCGTAATCGCCGCATAAATTTCCTTTGCTCCCCTTTCCTTTAAAACCAAAACTGCCTCTTTCAAAGAACCGGCTGTAGCCAATATATCATCAACAATGATTACATTCTTACCGGCAACATCACCAATTACATTCATTGCTTGGGTCTGAGTAGTATTTATTCTTCTTTTGTCCACAATAGCCAAAGAAGTATGCAAACGCTTGGCAAATGCCCGAGCCATCTTTATCCCCCCTACATCAGGAGAAACAACTACAGTATCGGAAAGATTTAACTGCTTCAAGTATTCAATAAATACAGGAGCGGCATAAAGATGATCAACGGGAATGTCAAAAAAACCCTGAATCTGCCCAGCGTGCAAATCTATTGCCAATAGGCGATCAGCTCCAGCCGTAGTAATCAAATTTGCCACTAATTTTGCCGTAATTGGAACCCGCGGTTGGTCTTTGCGGTCTTGGCGCGCATAAGCATAATAAGGAAGAACAGCGGTAATCCTCTTCGCTGAAGCTCTTTTTAAAGCATCAATTAAAATTAGTAGTTCCATTAAATTTTCGTTAGGCGGTGAGCAAACAGATTGGATAACAAAAACATCTAAACCGCGAATATTTTCATTGATCCTTACCTGCACTTCTCCCTCGCTAAAACGGGAAACAAGGGCATCTTTTAAAGAAACCTTTAGATAGGTGCAGATGTTCTCGGCTAATTTACGATTGGCGTTTCCGCTAAAAATGGCAAGTTTGTTCATTTAATAAGCACGCGATTTACGGAACGCAGTGTTCGTAAATCGCTGTGCGCATTGACCCAGCACTTATTTACTACAGAGTGTTGTTTTGGCCAAAACTATTTTATAAACTAAAAGTTATGATTTTACCCTCAAGCATTGTTTAGTAAATAAGTGCTGGGAAATTCAACTATGTAATTTAGCTTCAGCTTTGCTTCGCTAAATTACAGTTTCATTTACTTTTCTTTATAGACTGAGCAGGCACTCCCGCCACCACTTCCCCATTTTTGACATTTTTGTTTTTAAGCACTACGCTACCCGCTCCTGTAATTGCCTCTTTGCCGATTTTCGCGGGAGCAACTAAAATTGTCCCACTGCCAATAAAAGCCCCCTGCTTAACTATTGTTTTACTTTTCCTTTTGCCGTCATAATTAGCAGTAATCGTACCTGCTCCCACATTCACATCTTTCTCAAGCAAACAATCGCCTAAATAACTATGATGTTTAATGCAACAATTAGTTCCAATTTTACAGCGAACAATCTCTACAAAATTACCAATAACTACATTATTGCCAACTGAACAATCTCCTCTGATATGGGCAAAGGGACCAATCCGACAACCTCTGCCAATGTTAATCTTTCCTTCGATAAAAGTAGAAGGATAGATAATTGTATCAGAACCAACCTTTACTTCTTCGCTGATATAAGTAGTTGCCGGGTCAATGATGCTAACCCCTTTTTCAAATATTCTTTCTAAAACTCTTCCTTGCATTATCTTTTGAGCACGGGATAAATCCTGCCTGCCATTCACTCCCAGAATCTCATTTTCAGGAATTGAAACAGAATCTATTTTTAAACCTTGCTGAGTAAATAAAGAAATGACATCAGTAAGATAATATTCTTTCTTTTTATTAGCGGGCAGAACTCTGCTTAAAGCATTAAATAAATGTTCACTATTAAATAGATAAATCCCTGAATTTACCTCTTTTATTTTCTTTTCGTCAAAAGAAGCATCCTTTTCTTCTTTTATCTTTATAATTTTTCCATTGACGCGTATAATTCTACCATAACTATAGGGATTGGGCAAATAAGAGCTGATCGAAGTGCAGGAATTATTTTGTTTTATATGGACGCTGATCAACCTTTTTAAACTATCGGCAGTTATTAAAGGAACATCACCAGGGAGAACTAAAACATCATCTTCCTTTTTTAATTCACCTCTTGCCTGCCGCAAGGCATGAGCGGTTCCCAAGGGTTCCTTTTGCTGAACAAAATCTATCTTTTGAAATGAATTAGCAACTACTCTTTTTATGCCTTCATTCTCCTGCCCAACTATTGCAATAACTTGTTTTATTCCGGCTTTCTTAACCTCGCGCAAAACATAATAAATCAACGGTTGACCGCAAAGATTATGCAGAACTTTAGATAAATTGGATTTCATTCGGACACCTTTACCGGCGGCGAGAATTACAGCAATAATGTTTTTCATAACCATTTTTAATATTTAGCCCGCATTTTTATCTAACATAAAAAATAATGACCTTCGGAACGACGAAGTGGCAAAGCAAAATTCGTTATAAGCAAGTTATCAGATTTGTAGTTGAATAAATTTAAACTACTTGAAATGATTGCCCCAATGGTTGGAAATCTGCCGTCTCCTGACGCAACAGCTTTGTTCTAATTCGCTCAAATTGCCTTACGGTTTCCTCTGCATATAGCCGTTCGCCACAATGAAGACATACCTCAGCCTTCACCTGCAGAATAGCAACATTTTTTCCTCCATGCAATAATTTCTCAACCTCTCTTTCCACTATCTCGCCACCGCAAACTGGACAATTTTTAAATGGCAACATATTTATTTCCTCCTTTTCCTCCAGTTAACCCATAATTCAGGATTTGGTCGATAAACCGTTATAACAACAGCCCATCTGTTTTGCTTATTATATGCCCAAACAGTATGGACAGGATCACCACTGGAAGTCTTACCGAATATAAGACAACTTGGATAAGGCTTATCATCCGAATAATCCTCAATGATTTCCCCATGAAAAACCGAAAAGTATATCTCATCAAATGTAAGTTGATCCTCCTCAGCCTCTTCATCAGCATGATTGCTAATTCTAACTTGATTAAATTGGATTGCTTCTATGATATTTTTGATATTCATAATATGACAATCTTTGGTCTAACATTCGGAATCAACAACCTAATGAAGCACTGAAACTACGGAGAAAAGTCAGTTGCAGCGTGTTGTTAAGTTCTTATAATAATTTTTTCTCTTTATTGGGTAGTTCCACATCTGCTGGAAAATCAGGGAACCACTGTAACAATATTTTTTTATTTAGTTGTGAACCATCAATATAATGCCATTTCTCATTTCCAATATTTCGGACACCTAACTGATAATTCAAAGACTCTACAATTTTATCATTAACTGATACTTTAGATTGAGTAGGTATGATGACAAATTCATGTTTCATGCTTTCTAAAAAAATCGGTGGATTTGGAAAATTAAACTCTAATAATTTTATATTCGAACTTCTGAGTTGTTGATAATAGATATCCAAAAATTGCTCCATTGATTCCCGCCCACCTATCAGCTCAATCACTATTGGATGGGTTAGTTCCAAAGTACTTTCCTTATCAAAATTATAAGCAGCCATTATTACTCTCTTTGCATCACTTTGAACTCTTCTAATTTCTCCCAGCTCGCTTCCATAAATATTAGCACAGGTAAATAAAAAGATGATAACCAATAAAACCTTTTTCATAACTGCTTCCTCCTTTTATTTCTTGCCTAACAATTAATGAAAATAACCAAATTTGCCTTCGGCAGGTAAAGTCCTTCAGAAGTTCCCTCTTAGTCATTTCCTCATGATTATCCACTAATTTTTGCGAAGCAAAAATTGGCTGCCCGGCGAGGGCTCGAACCTCGACTCTCAGACCCAAATTCTGATGTGCTACCATTGCACTACCGGGCAGTTTTAAGCCACAGGCTACACGCTGCAGGCTTCAGGCTAATAAGCTTCAAGCTACAGGCTTCAAGCAAGAAACCTAAAGTCTAAGATTTTTCTTTTCTTTCCTGTAGCCTGTGGCTTGTAGCTTGAAGCTTTCTTTTTCTTGCTTGCAACTTGAAACTTGCAACTTGACTACGCCGCAGGCAAAGCTTCTCCCTGTGGAACCTTCTTTTCCTTTTCGTAGACCTCTAAAACCTTATTTTGAATATAGTTTCTAAATTCCATAGTAATAGGATGGGCAATATCACGATGCTCTTCCTGACGCACATTTTCATCCCCCGTTCTTGGTTCAAGGGCAGTCTCCAATCTAGCACCGCATTGACCGCAATACTTACTGCCTATTTCATTGCGAAAATTGCATTGCAGGCAGGGAACTCTTATCTTTTTGGAAGGCATTGCCACGAACAATCCTTTGCTTCCATCAATAACTTTAATATCTCTCACTACGAAACAATTATCAAAAGTAATTGTGGTAAATGCCTTTAAGCGGCTTCTTTCTTTCTCTTTTAAAGAAATTCTTACTTCGGTAATCTCCATCTTAGTCCTCCAAGATATGCCTCGTTTTGCTCGGCATATTAAATAATCTGCAAATATAGGTTCTGCCAAATTTTCTAAAGCTTTTCTCTTTTTCTATCACCTCCTTTCTGCTTTTAAAAATTCCGAATACACTGGGACCGCTTCCGCTTAAATTGGATTTAACACTCATTTTTTCAAACTCCTCTCTTATGCGAGCAACCAAAGGAAATTTTCTAATCACCGTTTTTTCTAAATCATTGCTTAATTCCAATGTGCCAAAAGACTGGTGTTGTGATAATGAAAACTGCGGCACTGAAAAACGAAATTGGCTATAAATCTCTTTTGTAGAAACTAAAAAATTGGGGACAACTAAAAGATAGTAAGGTCTTTGAGAACCTGCCAGCCCTTCGGAAGCAGGCGGGAAAGAAAATGGGGAAACCTCATCTCCTTTCCCAATGCATTTAGCAGTTAAAAAAGGAGAGATGAAAAAGGGAACATCGGCTCCAATTCCCGTTCCCATTTCTAATAACTTTTTTTCTGCTATTTGCAAATTCCAAAGTTCGTTTAATCCTAAAAAAACAGTAGCTCCATTGCTACTCCCGCCGCCTAAACCTGCGGCAACAGGAATTTTTTTCTTAATAAATATTTCCACGCCTTTTTCGAGTGAGAAATCTTTTATTAATAAATCAGCGGCTTGATAACACAGATTATTTTCATCAACGGGGACCTCTTTATTGTCGCAAAAGACCTTTATTCCCCTTCTCTTTTCTTTCAAAATTAAGGTATCACAAAGATCGATTTTCTGCATTACTGTTTCAATATTATGATAACCGTCTTCTCTTTTGCCCAAAACTTTTAGATATAAATTTATTTTGGCAGGAGAAAGTAAGGTTAAATTGGACATAAGTCTTAAAGAAATGTCTAATTAACCTAATTTCTAATTGACCTAATGAATGTCTAATGACAAAATGTCTAATGTCTAAACAAATTATTAGTCATTGGGCATTAGACATTGATTAGACATTAGAGCAATTAGATATTAGACATTTTTCATAAGTATTTCTCTCCCCGCATCCGCAATATCCTGAGCAGTCAGCCCATATTCCTTCATTAATTCCTGCGGCTCGCCAGACTGCCCAAATCTATCTCTTGTGCCTATCTTCCTTACAACCTTTTTTGTCGGAATCTCGCTAACAATTTCGCTTACTGCTCCACCCAATCCGCCAATAATGCTATGTTCTTCAGCGGTTATAATTCCTTTTGTCTGTTTGAGACAATCAAAAATTATTTCTTTATCAATGGGCTTGATAGTGGACATATTTACTACCCGCGCCGCTATTCCCTCTTTACTTAAAATGTTTGCCGCATCTAAAGCCTGCTTTACCATAATCCCACAGGCAATAATGCTAATGTCTCTTCCTTCTTTAATTATATTTGCCTTTCCAATCCTAAAATCCTGCTTGTCTAAATCCTCTACCTTTGGACGCCCCAATCTAATATAAACCGGACATGGATGTTTGGCAGCCGCCAGGATTGCCTGTTTTGTCTGAGGAGCATCAGCTGGAACAATCAAGCTCATTTTGGGAATTACGCGCATTAAAGCAATATCTTCTAACGCCTGATGGCTTGCTCCATCCGGCCCTACTGAAATTCCACTATGGGTAGCTACGATTTTTACATTAAGATTGTTATGGCAAATTGTATTTCGGACTTGATCCCACGCCCTACCTGCGGCAAAAAGAGCAAAGGTAGAAACAAAGACAACCTTGCCGCAGCTCGCTAAACCGGCAGCAACTGCCATCATATTCTGCTCGGCAATGCCCATATTGAAAAACCTTTCAGGAAACTCTTTAGCGAAAAACGCCGTGCGCGTAGAGCTGGATAGGTCAGCATCTAAAACAATAATATCTTTATTTTCTCTACCTAATTCTACTAAAGCTTTGCCATAAACATTGCGTTGGTATTGCATTTTCAAGCCTCATGCCACAGGTTTCAAGCTACAAGCAAGAAAAAGAAAGCTTCAAGATGCAGGCTACAAACAAGAAACCTAAAATCTAAGATTTTTCTTTTCTTTTTCTTGCTTGTAGCCTGTTACTTGCAACTTGTAGCTTATTATCTTAACTCCTTCATCGCCTTTTCCGTCTCTTCCTCAGTGGGCGTCCTCCCATGAAAATCCACCACATTTTCCATAAAAGAAACCCCCTTGCCTTTTATCGTATGAGCAATTATTATTGTCGGTTTTTCTTTGGCTGTTTTAAAATTGTCGTAAGCCTTTAAAATTTCTTTAATATTATGCCCGTCAATCTCCAAAACATTCCAGCCAAAGGCTTGCCATTTTTGAACCAGCGGCTCAATATTCATTATTTCCTCAACCCTTCCATCAATCTGAAATTTATTATAATCAAGAATAGCACAAAGATTGTCTAACTTAAAAAAAGCTGCGGACATCGCCGCTTCCCAAATCTCTCCTTCTTGAACCTCGCCATCACCTAATAAGCAATAAATGCTGTAATTCATTTTATCTAACCTTCCGGCAAGAGCCATGCCTACTGCTACTGACAACCCCTGCCCCAAGGAACCACTGCTTATCTCCACCCCCGGGGTTCTTTTATCGGGATGCCCCTGCAAGATACTATTCAATCTTCGCAAATTCCACAATTCTTTTTCAGGAAAATGGCCTATTTTTGATAATAAAACAAAAAGCAAGGGACAGGCATGCCCTTTGGAGAAATGCACGCGGTCTCTTCCTTTCCATCTTAATTCATTAAGATGATAGTTTAATTTTTTAAAAAAAAGCACGCTTATTAAATCAGTTGCCGAAAGTGAACCGCCGGGGTGGCCTGAACCTGCCCGGGCGAGTATTTGAACAATTAAACGACGAACATCCTTTGCCTTGTTTTCTAAATCCTTTATCTCTTTTTCGGAATAATTCATCTTTTTCAGATACCTCAATTTTGTTCGGCACCTTTCAGATGCCTCAATTTTTCCTTTAACTTTTCGTTTTGGGAATCAATTTGCAAAGCCTTCTGCCATTCCCCCTCTGCCTTTTTAAATGAACCTTTTTCAAAATAGATATCCCCTAAATGCTCACGGACTATCGCATTATCATCCATCAAGCCGAGCGATTTCTTAACTTCTTTCAAAGCCTTTCTCAACATTTCTTTAGATTTATTCCCTTTTAGTTTTAAAGATTTTTTATAATATACCCAACCCAAACTGTCAATATATGCCCCTTGCCGGGGTTCGTTCTTGATTGCCCTTTTGATTAACCTTTCAGCTTCGTCTAAATTTACTCCCTGCTCGGCATAACTATATCCCAAATAATTGCAGGCATCCTTATTATCGGCATCCAAAATAATCGCTTCTTTAAAACTTTGTTCTGCCTTCTTTTTCTCTCCTATTTTATCATAAACAACACCCAAATAAAAGTAATAAATACTTTTTTTCTTTGAACCAACAAGATGCTCTCCCTGAAGGGGCTTTTCTTCTGCAAACTGCAAGGCTAACTCAAAATTTTTTAAGGCTTGGGAATTTTTTTCTAATTGCAAATAAGCCGATCCTAAATAAAAGTAAGTTTGGCTATCCCTTGGGTTTAATTTCAAAAGAAGATGATACTGCTCTATCGCCTTATCCACCTTTTTTTGTTGCAAAAAGAGATCTCCCAAATGCCGACATATCTTTTGGTCCAAAGGATTAAGCTGTAAAATTCGTTCGTATTCGGCAATAGATTTATCCTTTTGCTCGTTAAGTTCGTAGGTTAATGCTAATACCGTTCGGAACTGACTATTTTCAGGAGAAAACTCCACCGCTTTTCTTAAATTCTCAATAGCTAAATTCAATTCAGCGGTTTTTAGATAAGCAAGTCCTAAATTATAAAAAATAAGAGGGGCATTGTCTTTTGCAAGCAAAATCATCTTTTCATAAAGCGGGATAACTAAAGCCATTTTTTCTTGGGTAACATAAATATTGGAAAGACCGACTAAGGCTGTCCAATTCTTCGGTTTAAGCTTAATAATTTGCCTATACTGTTTGCCTGCCTGTTCAAATTTTTTTTGGGAAGTATATAAAACGGCGAGTAAAAAATAACTGTGGATATCTTTAGGGTTGGATTTTAGGACAAGACAAAGCTGTTCAATTGCTTTATTATATTCCTCTTCCTGAATGTAATCAATTGCTAAACGCAAATGAAGAGAGGAAGAATGCGGATCGTGAATTAGCGCCTTTTCATATTCTCCTATTGCCTGCTGTATATCATTTTCATTATCATAAAGAAGTCCTAAGGTGTAATGAGTATAAGCATCAGCAACTTTGCACTTTGCATACTCATTTGTGCTAACGCACCCACATAATAAAAAAACGGCAATAATTAAAAACGGAAATCTTTTGCTGTTCACGAATATACCCGCAGATGTTATACCTTTTTCTTTTTATGACGATTTGCTCTTAATTTCTTTTTTCGTTTATGTTTGTTAATCTTCTTTCGCTTTTTCTTTTTCCCGCAAGGCATTTATTTCTCCCTAAATTTCACACTCTAATCTTGAATTATTATCATCTTAGATTTCTCTTGGAAACTGATAGTAAAAGGAACAAAGAAATTGTTTCTTCCTAAAAGATTGAAAGAAACGGTCATTTCAGGCGAAAAGATTATTTTGCAAAGAAAAGTTTTACTTCCTATTCTTAGGGAAAGCTTGTGAAAATAACCTAAAATGCGTCCCCCAATACCTTCTAAGTATATTTGCTTCCCTTTTTCTATTTCTATGCCTAAATATTCAGCAACCTCAGAACGGAAAACCGAAAAGGATGCTCCTGAATCAACCAAAGCTTTTAAGGTGAGATTGTTTTTAGGACCTTTAAGTTCTACATCAATAACAGGAAAAGTTTGCTCGCCTTTTCTAAAGTAAGAAAATTCTTGCTTCATGAAACAATCAGGATATAAGGCCCTTCATCTTTGCGTGGTACCAAAAATACAGAAGGTTTTTTTTTAGGTTTAGCCTTTTTAAAATCACACATTAATTTATTGAGCGACTTGTTGTGCAAAGCCAATTTGTCATCAACAAAAGCTACCCACTCACCGGCATATTTATCTAAATTCATTTTTGGATTTTTGGATTTTAAAATTGTTTTACAAGGCATTTATTTCTCCTGCTTCTTCAAAACTCATTTTTTATCTTGGTTTAATCTTTGCAGCAGTAAGTATATGTTCTATTTTTGTAGCAATTGTAGATAGTGCGGCAAAGCGCAGTACAACAAGCTTCGTTTTCCCAATTCCCTGTATGGGAAACTGTATCAGTAATTCCAAACATAGATTCGCAACACTCATCAGGAGTAATAAGGCTACAATCGTGACAGCAAAATTGGGGATGATTGTGCCTGTCCATCCGTATTCCCCCAAGAAGTTCGCTTTTAGTTGTCTGCTTTTGCCCACTACCCGGATCATAGTTTTCACTATATCCATCAGGACAAATATCTCCTTTTACCCACGCACAAGCATCTTCTGGAAACTCTCCAGCGCCCCCGCCACTCACTTTATAAACTGTATCACTATCGTTTGGAAAACCAGAACTATAATCATACTGATGATTGCTTCCAACACCTGAGCCATTAGAGGTATCTTCAAAGATAACTACATCATTAACATTAAAAGTTATCTCGGTTCTACTGTTATCTGGGTTAATCCTATATCCTCCTGTTGCATTGCATCCTCCGCTTGCTATGGGTTGTCCCCCAATACACACCATCAATCCCTTTGCTCCCCACTTCTCAGACTGGCTTCCTACCGGGGTTATAATTGTGCGTATTCTTATCTGGTCGGCGGAGCAAGAGTCTACAGTCAACAGTCTACAGTCAACAGTGAAGAAAAAGAAAAGAATAAAAGAAAGAAAAAAAGAAAAAAGAACACCTATTCCTGCCTGTAGCTTGTAACTTGTAGCCATTTTGCGACTCCTTCTTTAGTTAACCCAGCAAAAGTTATAATATTTTATTGCTTTCTTAATCTTTCTAAAGCACCCGCAAAATCTAATCGTTCAATTTCTTTTATCTTATCAAAATCAGCATCATCAGAAACTATCGTAAATATTCCATGTTCTAACATTGTTGCCAAATGAATAGCATCTCTTGGTTTAATACCCAGTTTTATATACTTGGTTATTAAAGTAATTAAAGGAGAAGATATTGACAAAATCTCTAAGTTTGATAACTCTATAATCTTTTCATAATATTCAATAGCATTGTTGTAATCGGTGAATTTTCGGATCGCCCAAATAACTTCGTCTAATACTAAAATAGAAATTGCCACTTTTATATTCCTATCTATTATTAGCTCTATAATTT
>DAOWIN010000058.1 GCA_030640885.1 Candidatus Omnitrophota bacterium | reverse complement strand
ATAAAGACTAATTGAAACTTTTGGAAAAGAAAGTAACTAAAAAATGAAAAAAATTCTTTTAAGCGCTATTGCCCCTACTGGGAGTCTTACCATAGGTAATTATATTGGGGCATTAAAAAATTGGAAGGATATGCAGGGGCAGTATGATTGCCTGTTTATGGTTGTGGATATGCACGCAATTACAGTGTTTCAAGAGCCATCTTCTTTGCGTTCCCGCTGTTTTTCTTTTGTTGCCCAATATCTTGCTTGCGGAATAGAGCCAAAACAGAACACAATATTTATTCAATCTCATATTCCGGCCCACGCAGAATTGGCTTGGATTCTAAATTGCTGGACAAATATCGGCGAACTGAACAGAATGACCCAATTCAAAAATAAAGCAAAAAAGCATTCCTCCAATATTAATGCCGGGCTCTATGTTTACCCTGTGCTAATGGCAAGCGACATATTGCTTTATCAAACCGATGTTGTGCCTATTGGAGACGACCAGAAACAACACCTTGAATTGACCCGTGATATTGCCGTTCGCTTTAATAATTTGCATAAAGGGGTATTTCATATTCCCGAACCCTATATTTCCAAAACCGGTGCGAGAATAATGAGTTTGCTTGACCCCAAACGCAAAATGGACAAGTCAGATTCTAATCCTAACAATTATATCGCTTTGTTAGATGAACCATCGGTGGTGATGAAAAAGATTAAACAGGCCATTACAGACTCCGGTACAGAAATAAAATTGGATAAAACAAAACCGGCAATAAGCAATTTGCTAACTATCTATTCTTGTCTATCAGGAATGACCCTTTCCGAGTTAGAAGAAAAATTCAAAAATAAAAATTATGCCCTGTTTAAAAAAGAGCTTGCCGAATTGCTCATTGACAGATTAAAACCCATACAAGGTAGATATAAAAAACTGATTGATGATAAAAATTACATATCCGCAATTTTAGAAGAGGGGGCGAAAAAAGCGAACGAACGAGCTAATAAGACATTGCGGATAGTACAGAAAAAAGTGGGATTTATAGCAAGGGGAAAGGTTGAAGGTTAAGGTTAAGAGGAAAGATAAAGAAAAAGTGCAATACATTCAAGACTCAAATCTAAAATTAGAATTAGAAAATTTCTCTGGAGAACCTCAATTTCTTTTGCGAAAAGTCAAAGAAGAGAAACTGGATATTTGTAATTTTTCCCTGCTTGAAATAGTCAATCAGTATCTTAATTGGTTATTGAATTTTCGCGGTGACATAAATATTGCCGCTGATTTTTTGTTAATTTCTTCCAACTTAATTTTTCTGAAGTCGCTGGTACTTTTACCTAAAAGGGAAACTGCGCAAGAAGAGGAGGAAGAAGACTTGGGGCAACTTTTAGAGCAAAAAATTTGGGAGTACAAACAGATTAAAGACATTGCAAAGCAAATGAGGTTTAAAGAAGAGAGCCAATCTTTGTTTTTTAGCCGTCCCGAAATAAAAAATCAGCAAACCGTTGAACAGAATATTGAGCAGGCAGATGCTATAGAACAAAAAGCAGATATTAAAAACCTAATCGCTGCTTTTGCTCAAATTTCTTCTCTCGTTTCCGGCAAAGAGGTCAAAATTGCCAAAGAAAGGTGGAGTGTCCGAGACAAAATTTTTCAAATTTTGAATTGGCTAAAACAGAAAACTCTTTTCCCTTTGAAAAAGTTGTTTCAATCGGCAGAGAATAAACTGGAGATGATTACAATCTTTTTAGCAACTTTAGAATTGATAAAAACTAATCAGATAACTGTTCAGCAAAAAGAGGCTTTTGGGGAAATTTGGATTACTGCTAAAAAAGAACTCGTTTGAATTAATGAACAATGAAAAATAAAGAAATCCGATTGCCGGTTGGTTATGCAAAAGCAAAAAGAATAATCGAAGCCGCTCTATTTACATCCAATAAGCCCTTATTGATTGAAAACTTGAACAGGGCTTTAGAAATAGATAATAAAATAGTAAAAGGGATTATCAACGAATTAAAAGATGAATACAGAAGAGAGGGGCGGAGTTTTCAAATTGTGGAGATTGCTCAAGGTTTTCAAATTTGCACCTTGCCCACTTATGCCTTTTGGCTAAAAAAGGTTGTTAAAAAAGAAAGGGAGGGAAAACTTTCTTTTGCCGCTCTGGAGACTTTGTCTATTATTGCCTATCGACAACCGGTAACACGCGCCGAAATTGAAATTATACGGGGAGTGGAAACAGGCTCAATTCTGAAATCGTTCATAGAAAAAGGCTTGATTAGAATTGCCGGCAGAAAAAAAACATTGGGTAAGCCATTAATCTACCGTACTACCGCGCTTTTTTTACAATATTTTGGCTTGAGGTCATTGAATGACCTCCCAAAATTGAAACAAAATGAAACAAATGAAACTAAAAACACTGCGCCAGCAGATCGATGAATTAGACAAAAAGATAATTCATCTTCTTAATCAGCGCACAGATGTTGCTTTGCAAATTGGAGAAATAAAAAATGAGCAGGGGATTTCTGTTTATGTGCCGAAAAGAGAAGAAGAAATCTATCAACATATTATTGAATTAAATAAGGGACCTTTGGAAGAAAAGGCTGTAAAGGCAATTTACCGCGAGATTATGTCAGCGGCTCTTTCTCTTCAAGAAAAAACAACCATTGCTTATTTGGGACCGGCGGCTACCTTTACTCACTTAGCCGCTTTAAAAAAATTCGGCAGTTCTATGAATTATATTGGTTGTCCAAGCATTGAAAGTATATTTAAGATTATAGAAAAGAAAGAAGCGGATTATGGTGTGGTGCCTATTGAAAATTCTAATGAAGGAGCGGTAAATTACACTCTGGATATGTTTATAGACTCTGATGTCAAAATATGCTCGGAGATTTTCTTGGAAATTTCTCATAGCCTTCTTTCCAAATCTTCTCTTGCTCAAATCAAAAAGGTATATTCTAATCCACAGGTTTTTGGGCAATGCCGTTCTTGGTTAAATAGAAACTTAGCTAACGCAGAACTGATTGAGGTTTCCAGCACCGCTAAAGCGGCTCAAATTGTCACCCAAGAGGACAAATCGTCAGCAATTGCCAATGATTTAGCGGCTCAAGTTTATAACCTAAAGATAGTTAAGAAAAATATACAGGATAGTTTACATAACATAACTCGCTTTTTGATAATTGGCAAAGATGAAGTTTCGTCTTCGGATAACGATAAAACCTCAATCGTTTTTTCTGTAAAAGACAAAGCGGGAGCTCTTTACGAATGCCTTCTTCCTTTTAAAAAAGAAGGGATTAATCTTACCAAAATAGAATCACGCCCTTCTAAAAAGAAGATTTGGGAATATTATTTCTTTGTAGATTTGGAGGGACACTATAAACAGAAAAAGGTAGGTAGGGTTTTGCAGGAATTAAAAAAAAGATGTTCCTATTTGAAAATATTAGGGGCTTATCCTAAAAGTAGGGAATAGGTTACAAGCCACAAGCTACAGGCAAGAAAAGAAAAAAAGAAAGCTGCAAGCCAAAGAAAGAAAAAGGCAAAACTTTAGTTTCCAAAAGATTAGAGATGTCTTATGCTAAAACTTATTAAAAACAAAATAGGTGAAAAAGAAATAGAGGAATTTCTCGGACATCCCTTTTCTGATATGATTAAATTTGTGGTTGACCTAAAAAGAGAAATAATTGCTTTGGGAGGAGAGTTGCATTCAGATGGCGAAGCTTTATTATTAGAAGACGGTTCTAAACAACAAGATTTATGGGGTGGTAATTTTTATCCTAAAAAAGAAAAAAAGATAGAATATAGTTCTTTGATTAATATCAGACCTTCGGTAGAAAATAATTCTTTAGAGGTACAAGACATCTTTGTGCAGGAAAAAATGAAAGATATAATTTCCAAATTGCTACCGGAAGTTTTGTGAACAAGATGGAATTAAGTTTAGTAAAATGGCGGAATTTGTCCAGAGATAAACAGCTTTTGAATATTGCGGCGGAATTATCGCGGGCAAAGAATTGGCTTAAGGCAAAAGATTATCCTTTATCTAAAATTTGTTTGAAACGAGCATTAGAACTAATTGATTTGAGTGTGGAAGTTAGGAAAAATAGTTATGGTTTAAAAGAGTTATTGAGGTTTAGAGGAGTTTTGGCAGATTTTTATATAAACAAGGAAAAAGGTTGCAGCAGATTCATCAATTTGTGTAAAGTTTTTTTGGACTTCAGCCCTATCGGGCATAATTTAGAATTTTAAAATAGAAAGATAAGAAATTATCCTCAGCCGTTTTTGGCGAGGAAGGAAAAATGGTGTATAGCAAGATTGTCATCCTGAAGGAGTGAAGCGACTGAAGGATCTCTTATGATAAGATTCTTCGTCGTGTTGCACACTTCTCAGAATGACAAAAAAACGGGGGTGTTCAATGCAAATGAACAAGAGTGAATTGTCAAAGATTAAGGGGGGCAGGAGATTATCTATAATTTTTTTCTTTCTTTACCTTTTACCTTTTTCCTTTAGCCTTTTACCTTCTGCTTCCGCCGACCAGATAAGAATAAGGACTATCATAACTCCCGTAGGAAGCCAATCTGAGAAGTGGGGAGCAAAGGGATTGATGGTGTGCATTGGGGGAGAGACAATACCTAACGGTGGATGTGGACAAATAGTAACAGGAGGTTTTGAGATTCAAAGCGGTGGAGCATTAGGAGCGGTAATAGAAGACACTAATCTTATTGCTACTAATGACATAGTTATCTTTGAAGATACCTCGGATGGCTCAGCTGCGGGGAGCAATCATCAGTATGATTATACTTCCGGTTCTGAAAGCGGTAGTGATACGGTGTATGAGGTGAGTGGCGGGAGCGGAGAATATACTCAAAGGGGATTATATGGGCATTGCTATACAATAGTTGATGATCGTGGTCCGAATAGTTGTGTTAATACTAGTCCATGTCAGTGCAATATTGATTTGAGCCATAGATGTGATACAGGTTTTGCACTAGTTAGAACTGGTTACTCAAGGAGTAGGTCTGCTACAGTATGGTGGTCTACCTGTATAAAGGATTAAAATTCTTCCGCGGGAACTAGTTGTAACAATCCCTGCCACACTTACTCTTGTGGCACGGCGTATGTTTGTTGTTCTGATTAAAGATCTATTAATATTATATTGATTGTTATGTTCAAAATGACATTAACTTGATAATTGAATTTATTTATGGTATATTTATTGTAGAGGTGAATAAAGATGATTACTGTAAAAGAAAATACGACATTGGTAGGTATTTCTGAACTTAGAACAAACTTCAATAAGGTAATGGAAGCTGTTGGCAAACATAAGGTATTGCTGGAACGACGCAATAAGCCTTTGGCAGTCATTGTTCCTGTGGAGAAATATAATCAGATGGAAGAGTTGGTTGGATTGATTGAAGATATAAGCCTTGGTTATCTGGCTAAAGAAAGGGATGAAAAAAGCGAATCCTCCGATTATATTGACTTAGAAGAAGCTGGAAAGAAAGTTGAGAAAAGAAAATCCTAATGCTTATTTGGAAGGTTAAAATTCACAGATTGATTCTATCGGAAGATTTTAAATCTATTGCTCATTCAGAGCAAAAAAGAATTCTTAAAGATATTCATAAAAAATTAACCATAGCCCCTTTTGAACAGGGTAAACCTCTTATCGGAGAATTAAAAGGATATTGGAGGTTAAGGATAGGGAATTATAGAGCAATTTACAAGATAAAAAGAGATGCTGTGAAAATTTTAGTTGTTAAGGTTGGTATCAGAAGAGACAATGAAGTATATAAAAAATTAATTCTACGGCTTAAAACTTTTTAAAAAATGCCCCACCAGCTTCAAAACTTAGTAAAAAAGTCTATTCTTGACCTCCGCCCCTACCAACCGGGAAAAAGTGGTAAGGATATTGGAAATGAGAAGGCTATAAAACTTGCCTCTAACGAGAATCCGATCGGGGTTTCACCAAAAGCAACAGAAGTAATAAAATCCTGTTTAAAGAATATTTATCGTTATCCCCCTGATGCTCCGTTTTCTTTAAGAGAAAAGATTGCTCGGAAATATGGGGTTGGTAGTGAGAATATAATTTTAGGTAATGGTTCGGATGAGATAATTGAATTGATTGTAAAGGCGTTTCTAAACCCCGCGGAGGAGGTAATTTTAAGCGAGCCTGATTTTTTGATTTATAAATTATCTGCTCAAGCGGCTGGAGCTAAAATTGCTTCGCTTCCAAGCAAAGATTTTAAAACTGATTTAAAAAGGATAAAATCAAGCATAAGCAATAAAACAAAGTTGATTTTTCTTTCTAATCCTAATAATCCGCTGGGGAGTTATTTAAATCAAGACGAAGTGAAGGATTTTTTTAACAATCTTTCCAAAGATATAATTATTGTTTTTGACCAAGCATATGCGGAGTTTGTTGAAACTGAGGATTATCCTCAGATGCTTGAATCTTTAGACAGCCATAATCTTATTCTGTTGAGAACATTTTCCAAATTTTACGGTTTAGCCGGTTTGAGAATTGGCTATGCAATAAGCAATTCTCGATTTATTGAGTATTTAAACAAAGTTCGTTTGCCGTTTAATGTCAATTTTTTAGCTCAACAAGCCGCATCTGCGGTTTGGAATGATAAACTATTTTTAAAAAAAACAAAGGAAGTAATAAAGGAAGGAAAAGAGTATATCTATAAGTCGTTAAATAAGTTAAACCTCTTTTGCATAGATAGCGCCACCAATTTTATTAGCATAGATGTTCAAGAAGACGGTCAAACCCTTTGCCAAAAGATGTTTAACTATGGTATAATTGTGCGTGATTTAAAGCCCTATGGATTAGATAATTTTGTGCGGGTAACTATTGGGCAAGAAGAGGAAAATAAAAGGTTTATTGAGGCGATGACAAAGATAAAAAAAGAAAACAGCAGTATTTGATTATAGCGATTAAAGAAAGATTGCTTTGTCCCGAAAGTCTTTGGGACGGATAATGATGCTTATCTATCATTTGTGTAATCTGTGTTTAATCTGTGTAATCAGGTATTTTATACCATGATTATTGTTTTAAAATCAACTATCACGAAAAGGGAGATCGAACATATTGTTAAAAAGATAAAGTCTTTGGGTTTAAAACCTAATATCTCTAAAGGGACTGAACGAACTATTATTGGGGTTATCGGCGAGGAAGACAAATTAAGAATTCAGCCGCTTGAAGCATTATCGGGTGTTGAAAAGGTAATGCCAGTGCTCAAACCCTATAAATTGGTTTCCCGTGAGTTCCATCCTGAAGACACTATAATTAATCTCTCTAACGGGCAGCAAACCGAGCAAATCGGCGGACAGAAGATTGCCATAATGGCTGGACCCTGTGCAATTGAAAGTTACAATAATCTTTCAGAAACAGCAGTGGCAATAAAAAAAACAGGAGCAACTATTTTAAGAGGAGGGGCATTTAAACCGCGAACCTCTCCATATAGTTTTCAGGGATTAGGCGAAGAAGGTTTGAAATATTTACAGCAGGTAGGCAAGGAATTGGGTTTGCTTACATTAACTGAGGTTATGGATACCCGCGATGTGCCATTGGTGGAAAAATATGCAGATATGCTACAAATTGGCGCCCGAAATATGCAAAATTTTAATCTGTTAAAAGAAGTGGGTTTATCTAAAAAACCGGTGGTTCTAAAAAGGGGGCTGATGTCCACTATTAAAGAATGGTTGATGAGCGCTGAGTATATTCTTTCCCAAGGTAATCCCAATGTAATTCTTTGCGAAAGAGGCATTAGAACCTTTGAAATGGCTACCCGCAATACATTGGATCTTTCTTGCGTGCCTGTGGTAAAAAGGTTAAGCCATTTACCAATCATTGTTGACCCCAGCCACGCCAGTGGCAACTGGCGGTTAATTTCTCCACTTTCTAAGGCAGCGGTTGCCTGTGGAAGTGATGGTTTGCTTATCGAGGTTCATCCTCAACCTGAGGATGCATTATCCGATGGTGGTCAATCATTACTCCCGGCAAAATTTGAAAAATTGATAAAAGAACTTAAAGAATTGGCGAAACTGATGGGAAGAGAAATATAAGCTACAAGCTACAAGTTGCAAGCTGCAGGTAAGAAAAAGAAAGGAAAACTTATTTCTTGCTTGAGACTTGCAGCTTGTAGCCTGCAGCTTTTTATGATGACTGCTAACGAAATCAGAGAAAAATTTCTAAATTTCTTTGCCGAAAAAGGACATAAAATTATCCCTTCTGCCTCTTTAATTCCCCAAAATGACCCTTCTTTATTATTTACTTCGGCAGGAATGAGTCCTTTTAAGGAATATTTTTTGCATCCTTCGGCAGGGTTAACAAGAGCGGTTTCCTGCCAGAAGTGCTTAAGAACAGCAGACATAGAAGAGGTAAGCAGAACTGCAGGACATCATACTTTTTTTGAGATGCTGGGTAATTTTTCCTTTGGCGACTACTTTAAAAAAGAAGCAATTGAGTGGGCATGGGAATTTTTGACCTCAGTATTAGATATACCTCAGCAAAAGATGTGGGTTTCTGTTTTTGAGGATGATCGAGAAAGCTATCAGATTTGGAAAGAAAGGATAAAAATTCCTGAGCAGAAAATCAAAAGATTTGGGCAAAAGGAAAATTTTTGGCCAAGCAATGCTTTAAAAAACGGACCCAATGGTCCCTGCGGTCCCTGCTCAGAGATCTTTTACGACTGGGGAAAGGAATTTTCTTGCGGGGAAAATTGCAATTTAAACTGCGATTGCGGAAGGTTTATCGAGGTTTGGAATCTTGTCTTTACTCAATTCAACCGGCAAGATAAAAAAATAGAAAACTTAGAGAATAAAAATATTGATACTGGTATGGGCTTGGAAAGAATTACAGCGGTAGTTCAAGGGGTAAAAAACGATTTTGAAACCGAGTTGTTCAAACCAATCGTAAAAAAAATTATTTCTTTTAATCCTGCAGCCTGCAGCTTGCAGCCTGCAGCTTGTAATATCATTGCTGACTATATACGTGCTATTGTTTTTGCTATTGCCGATGGAGTTATCCCCGCCAATGAAAAAAGGGGTTATGTAATTAGAAAGTTAATTCGCAAGGCAGCAAGATTGGCTGAAGGTTTGCAGATAGAAATCCCTTTTTTGCATAATTTAGTTTCTGCGGTGGTTAAAATAACGCAGGATACTTATCCGGAGCTTAAGCAGGAAGAGCAGCGAATAAAAGATATAATAAACAACGAAGAGGGAAAATTTGCGCAAACAATGGAGAGGGCAAAAGAAATTTTGCGGACAAAAAAAAGAATAGACGAAAAAATCGCTTTTGAGCTTTATGATACTTATGGACTGCCTTATGAGGATGTTGAAAATTTAGCTTTGCAGAAGGGAATTAAATTGGATAAACAAAAATTTACTCAATATGTAGAAGAACAACGTCAGCGATCGAAAGAAAGTTCTGGATTTAATAAACAAATATTTAAGCATGCTGCCAATCTTCCTGCATCGGTTTATGCAGCAAACGAAAAGGAAAGGGCAAAAAAACAGGGATTGCCTCTACTAAATGTGTGGGAAAAGGAAGAGATAGATGTTGCCCGCAATCATACAGCTACTCATATTTTGCAAAGCGTTCTAAGAGAAATTTTGGGGAAGCATATCAAGCAAGCCGGTTCTATTGTCTTTCCTTCTTATTTCCATTTTGATTTTATCCATCCTAAATGTTTGACTAATGAAGAACTGTCCAGAGTAGAGGAAGTGGTTAATGAAAAAAATATAAAAAATGATTTGGTAAAAAGAGAATTAATGCCTAAAAAAAAGGCGGTAGAAAGCGGAGCAATTGGTTTATTTGAAGAAAAATATGGAGAAGAGGTGACGGTTGTTTCTGTTGGCGATTATAGCAAAGAATTTT
>DAOWIN010000161.1 GCA_030640885.1 Candidatus Omnitrophota bacterium | reverse complement strand
ACAGGGTTAATCAATTTGCTTATAATTTTGAATTCGCCCACGGGGGTAGAATTAACTTTGCCCGTAGAAACCGAATACTCTTTTAGAACCTTATTCCCTGCTTTCAAAATAAGTGTGTTATCAGATTTGTCCACCAAAATGCTAAATTTAACTAAAGGAATTTTCAAGCTTTGATTGGGATAAATAGTAGAATGCTCCAAATTATTGCTTTTTTTAATCAGGTCAACTGTAGTGCCAAATTTCTTGGCAATCAAAAAGAGATTATCGCCCTGCTGGACTTTGTAAATCTCGCTGTTTTCTGTGTTAAAGGGAGAAAAAAGCAGCTGTGTGTTAACCTCTGCCAATCCTTTCTCCGCTTTTTTAATTACGGATCTTTTGGAAGATGTTTTTATTGTCTCCTCATAACATTCCTTTGCTTTGAGCAATTCTCCTTTTTGCAAGTAGTTTTCTGCTTGAATAAGCAGGGTTTTTGCATCACCCGCCTTTTTTTTTGCTTCTTGGGCTGTCTTTCTTTGCGCTGGCAGTATATAACCTTTTTTGTTTTTTAATTTAATGCCGAATATAGCTACCGCAATTAAAAGAACGATTAATATTTTTTTCCTCATTTTTTCTCCTGCCGCCACTGCCAAAACTGAGCGGGCAATATTTATTTATCTTTTTAAAAATATAGTTGTTATAACCATCCCCAACATAACCCCGGCAAACACCTCCAAAGGAGTATGCCCTAACAATTCCCTTAACTTTTCTTTTTTAATCCCTCTTTTAGCGTAAATGTCCTCAACGACCCTATTTAAAATTTCCGCCTGCCGACCAGCATTGCGGCGAAAAACTGCAGCATTAAAAATAGTAATTAGGGCAAAAAGTAAAGCGAAAGCAAACATATCAGAATTAAATCCCCATTTAATCCCTACTCCCGTTGCCAAAGCTCCTACAGTAGCAGCATGCGAACTGGGCATTCCTCCGCTATCAGCAAACCATTTAAAATTAAACTTTTGCTTTCTTTTAAGAATATTGGTTAGTATTTTAATACCTTGGGCAAAAAACCAGGAAAAAAAGATAGCAGTAAACAGCTGGTTATGGATAATTTCTGTTATAAAACCTCCGGCAGCATAGGAAAAATTCTGCGAGTTTTGACTAAATTTTAGTGTTGACATCATCTAAATTCCTTTGTTTCTTTAAAGGTTAAAAAAGTATAAATTCTTTCCCTTCCTCCCCCAGCCTCGGTTGACTTTTCTTATTTTATACTGTAGACTTGATTTTGTCAATAAAATTAGGAGAAGTTATGCTTTCCAAAACCTATTCCGCCGCCATTAATGGACTTTCTGCTTATTTGATAGAAATAGAAGCAGATATCGCTCAAGGTCTGCCTGCTATATCTATTGTCGGTCTTCCTGATACTGCTGTAAAAGAAAGCAAAGATAGAGTACGCGCAGCAATCAAAAACAGCGGTTTTCATTATCCCTCCGGCCGCATCACCATTAACTTAGCTCCAGGGGGTATAAAAAAAGAAGGGCCTGCTTTTGACTTGGCAATTGCCTTAGGCATACTTGCGGCTCAGGGAGAAACAAATCCGAAAAAACTACAAGAATACATTGTTTTAGGAGAACTAAATCTAAACGGCGAAATCAAACCTATAAAGGGCATTCTACCTATTGTTATTGATATGCTCAAAATGAATAGGCAAAAGCTCATTCTTCCTGCCGCCAATGCTAACGAAGCGGCAATTATCGACCAAATTGAGGTTTATCCTCTAAACACACTTAGTGAAACTGTCCATTTTCTAAATGGCAATTTTCCTATTGAATCTCACAAATTAGATATAAATAAAATATTCCGACAAAACTGCCAATACGATGTTGATTTTGCCGATGTCCGGGGACAGGAAACAGCAAAAAGGGCTTTAGAAATTGCCGCCGCCGGACAGCATAATCTCTTAATGATTGGACCCCCGGGTAGCGGAAAAACAATGTTAGCAAAACGGCTACCCACTATCATTCCCGATTTAACTCTGCAAGAAGCGCTGGAAACCACCAAAATTTACAGCACAATGGGATTGCTGCTGAATAATAATAAACCCTTAGTTGCTACTCGCCCTTTCAGAGCCCCGCACCACAGCATTTCTGACGCCGGATTAATTGGCGGAAGCACTAATCCTAAACCCGGCGAGATAAGCCTCGCCCATAACGGTATCCTCTTTTTGGACGAACTTCCAGAATTCCACCGCAATGTTTTAGAGGTTTTGCGCCAGCCGATAGAGGATGGTTATATTACTGTTTCGCGGGTGGCAAAGTCGATTACTTACCCGGCGCGCTTTATGGTTGTCTCTGCAATGAATCCCTGCCCTTGCGGTTATTTCGGCGACCCGCATAAACAATGCCACTGTTCTGCACAACAAATCCATCGCTACCGAGCAAAGGTCTCAGGACCTCTATTGGACAGGATTGATATTCACATTGAGGTTCCGGCAGTCCAATACAAACATCTTACTTCTTTGCAAACAGGAGAGAACTCGGAAAGTATTAAAAAACGAACTATTGAGGCACAAACGAGACAAAAAAAGAGATTTGCCAAAGAAAAAATCTGTTTTAACTCCCAAATGAATACCCGCCAGATTAAAAAATATTGTTTTTTAAATAAGGAATGTCAAGAACTGCTCAAAACGGCTATCGAGGAACTGCGTTTCAGCGGCAGAGCTTATCATAAAATTATTAAGCTCGCCCGCACAATTGCTGACTTAGCTGAAAAAGAAGACATAGAAAAAGAACATCTTTTAGAAGCAATACAATACCGGAATTTAGATCAGGAAACACTCTAAAGAAATGACTGATTAACCTAAATGGTAGCCACCCAGCAACCAGCCACCCAGATGCCCAGCTGGGAAACTGGGGGTCTGGGAAACTGGGTGACCCAATGAGTTAGAGCAATTAGACATTAGAAATTTATTTTGGTATCGCCGAGATCCCTATTTCTTCAATTTCGCTCTCGCGACAAACATCCCAAACTTCCATCAATTTTTGTAATGCTGTCTGCTTATCAGCATAAATCCCTACCTTTCTGTTGTCTCGCTTTAAACATTTCAACGCTAACCTTAACTCACCAAAATTAACTCTTTCTTTTTTATCCCCCAAATAAATATCACCTTTTTTATCAATAGTAATCATTAAACCTTTCTGTTCGGTTACCTCTTTGCTCTGAGCTTGAGGCAAGTCTATCTTAATCCCAGAGGCAACAACAAAAGTAGAGGTGAGCATAAAAAATATTAATAGAAGAAAAACAACATCTATCAAAGGAGCAATATCCAAATGTCCAATTTCTATTTTATAATGATGTTTAAAACGCATTTATTTCTTTTTGTTCAAGATTTCCAAAAAGTTGTTAACATCCCTTTCTATCTGAAAAAGAAAACTATTTACTCTGCCCACTAAATAGTTATAAGCAACATAAGTGGGTATGGCTACACTTAAACCTAAAGCAGTGGTAATCAAAGCTACCCAAATCCCCTGGGCTAAATCTGCTGGATTTACTGTATAAACTTTCTGTTGGATAACCTGAAAGGTGCTTATCATTCCGATAACCGTCCCCAAAAGCCCTAATAAAGGAGAGATATGGGCAATAGTAGCTAATACCCCTAAACCCTTTTCCAAAAGAGGAACCTCTTGGGTCCCCGCTTCCTCAATTGCCTCCTTTATCTCTTCCTTTTTAGCGCCAAATTTCAAAATTCCAGCTTTTAAAATATTTGCCAAGGGTTTCTCGGTCAATTCACAAGTAGTAATTGCCTTCTCTATTTGACTGCGGCGAAGCATACTGCTAAGTTCAGCCAAAAATTTGTCGCTATCAATTCTAATCCGACGCAGATAAATCAACCTTTCTACCATAATAGTTAAAGAAAAGATAGAAAGGGAAATAATCAACCAACCAATCGGCCCAGCTTTTTGAATTAAACTAAACATATACTTCGTTCGCTCCGCTCACTCAGGTCACCCAGACACCCAGTTACCCAGCAGGGAAACAGGGAAACAGGGAAACTGGGAAACAGGGAAACTGGTGGCTGGTGACTTATTGTATTATGTCCCCACCCGCACATATCCTAAAATGTTCTTTAAAGTAGCAGCCGCTGAAAGAATCGCTAAATAACTTGTTTTAGGATTATCCGGAGAGGGAATATTTTCGCTGCGAGCAGTAAGCTCCCCAAATTCTCCTTTTAAAATAATTTGGTGGCTATTAGTCTTAAATTGGGGAGAGGTGATAATTTTGACGCTTATTTTTTGGCAATTAAGAGCTAATTTAAAACTGGCGGCTACATTTATATTCCGGGGAAAGGCATCCTTTGCTTTTTCAACATCTCCTTCAAAGATAATTGTCTCCTCTTTTATATTAGATAAATCAATTCTGTTTTTTAAAATATAAGGGGCTCCTTGCAAACCCTGAGGGGGTTTACGGGTAATCAAAACTGCTGAAAATATTTTACCTAAACCAGCCGCCTTTGCCGCATCCAAACCAGCTAATGCTCCGGAAGGAATATATAAATGGCTCTTTCTTTGCTCTGCCAATTCTAAAATCTCTTCTCTACCTATCAACCCGCCACTGCTCATTATCATCACATCTTTCTCTTCCTCAAGACAACTTTCGGTTACCTCCGCAGCTATCTGGGCTGATGCAGCTTCAATTATCAAATCGCTTTTTTGGATAAGTTCAGGTATCGAACAGACAGAAACAGGAGGCGAAAGTTTATCAGATAGCCGTTTTGCTTTTTCCTTATCCAAATCGCAAAGAGCGAACAGTTGCGCCTTTCCCTTAAATTCCTGCTGGATAACCCTTGCCAATTGCGAACCAATCGCCCCGCAGCCAATAATACCAATCTTTTTCATAAGCACTGATTACACTGATAATTTAACACTGATGACACTGATAAATAAACTCTGTTTTCTGCCCTTGGGTTTCGTCATTCGCCATTCGTCATTCGGGTTTCTGGTTTCTCGTCTATCAACATATTATCAATTAAACGCACCTTTCCAATCCATACTGCTAAAGCCACTAAAATCTTTTTATCTATTAAACGCACATCTTCTAAATTCTCGGGATTCACGATAGAAACATAATCTATTTTTGCATCAGGAACCCTGCCGAGAATTTTTTTCATTCCAGAAATAACCTTTGCAGAATTTTTTTCGCCTTTTTCCACCATCTCTTTTGCTAATTGCAAAGTTTGGAATAAGATTGAAGCATCCTTCTTTTCCCGTTCATTCAAGTATCTATTGCGCGAGCTCATTGCCAAACCATCTTTCTCGCGCACTGTAGGCAAAACCCTAATTTTAACGGGAATATTCAAATTCCTAACCATCGTTTTTATAATCACTGCCTGCTGAAAATCCTTTTGCCCAAAATAGGCAATATTCGGTTGAACAATGTTCAGCAATTTATGGACAATCGTGGCTACGCCCTGAAAATGCCCTGGTCTGAAAGCACCGCAGAGCCGTTCATCTAAGTTTTTTACTTTAATATAAGTACAATAATTAGAGGGGTAAATTTCTTCTGCCGCGGGAGCAAACAGAAAATCTATCCCTGCCTTTTGAGCAAGTTTTTTATCGTTAGCAAAACTGCGCGGGTATTTTTTAAAATCCTCTTGCGGCCCAAACTGAGTGGGATTGACAAAAATGCTGATAACTACAACATCGCAATCTCTCTTTGCTTTTTTAATTAAACTCAAATGCCCTTGATGCAGCGCTCCCATCGTAGGAACAAAGCCAATGCTTTGTCCATTCGCCTTTATTTTACGGGAACAAATGGACATCTGGCTAATGCTGTGGATAACCTTCATAGTCTTAGGCTTCAGGCTTCAGGCTTCAGGCTTCAGGCTTCAGGCTTCAGGCTTTCCTACTTGCAACTTGCAACTTGTAGCTTGTAGCTTGTAGCTTGTAACTTATTTCCCCAAGCAGTTTCTTCACGAACTTTCTTTCTTGAATTTGCGGGTGGGGAATTTTTAGATTTTCTTCTTCAATCTGCTTATCGCCGTAAAGCAAAATATCTAAATCAATTACCCGCGGACTAAAACGGGGTGCCGCTTTCCGTCCCATTTTTTTCTCAATTTCTTTTAGAGCAGTTAATAAATCTTGCGGTAATAAACCTGTTTTTATCTTAACCACTGCATTCAGAAACTTTCCCTGCGGCTTTGCCCCTTTGGGTAAAATCGGTTCAGTTTCTATTATGGAAGAAAGCTTTTGTATTTTTATTTGCTTATTCTTTTTGAGATGCTGTAAAACTAATCTGATGTTTTCTCTTCTATCTCCTAAATTTGAACCAAGACCCAAAAAACAAGTCACCAGACCCCCAGTTTCCCAGTTTCCCGGTTTCCCTGCTGGGTGTCTGGGCGACTGGGTGCTGGGTGGCTTTCTTATCTTTCCTCCCATCTCGCCACCTTCATTTCTTCTTCTTCCTGTTTTAAAACTATGCTGAATGTTTTATTCGCTTTATTGTCTATCTCTGTTTGAATATTCAGGCATAGATTTTGCGATTTGACAGTGAGTAAATTTTTGCTTAACAAACTAATAATCTGCTGTGAATGCTCCACAGAAAGAATAGTGAATTCCTGAAGCTCACTTAAAATAAAACCTACGCTTTCAAATATACGGTCATCCTCAGTGGCTATCTCAGCATCATTTCCTTTACGAAAACGCTCAATTATTTCTGCCAACTCCTCATCCAAACCCAAGGCTTCTAAAGCCTCTGCGGAAGCAGTATTGATATTTACCTTTCCCTCTGTATAAACAGTGGCAAAATCCTTGAATAAAGAAAATTCTTCAGGATTTGTCCCTTCTACCAATAATATTTCCTCTATCAAAGAAAACGGCTTGAACTCGGATTTATAAATGTCCTCGGCAATCTCGGGCGTTATATTAAGCAAAGCAATGAGTATTTCCGGAGTAGCTGTATTTATATTAATTTTACTCTCTTCATCTGTAATACTGTAGATAAATTTTCCCCTGCCCAATTCCCTTTTGCGTTCGCTTTGCAATTCATAAATTGAATCGTATTCCGGGGTCAAATCCTTTTCCCTTTCCAAAATTGCCTGCCTAACTGCTGACTTGGCTAAATTTAGAGACAGCATTCTTTTCTCCAAATAACCTATCCAACTTATCTCACTGGAAACCGCTCTTGCCAATCCAGTCCCTAAAATGGCTAAAATGGCTAAAACCCAAATGCTAATAATAAGAACGGACGCTTGACGATTATATAACATGGATTTAACACGATGCCAATATGCGAATCCTAGTGAGCGAGGTTCAACCTCACTCACTTCTTTCTTTCTTCGCTGGTAACTTTCTTTATTGGGCTTGGGTTAGGAAGAAGCGGCGGAATCATTGCCACCGTCCGGATTTTCAAACTGACGGCATTCCATACCATGGTTGCACCAGCCTGCCGGAGCATTATCCTCCATATTCCCTGCACTCGTACTACACACACCCATCACCGCCATCTCGGGGTTCAACTTCACTCTGGTGATTGTCGGCTTCACCCATTTCTTCTTTTTCTTAACTATCTTCTTCTCCTGCTTCTCTGCCCCCCCCCCTATCTGTTTTTCTGCTTCTTTCTTTTTTCTTTCTTCCCCTTACTCCTCTCTCCTATCTCCTAATTCCTTTCTCTTTTCCATCTTACCATATAAAACCTTATTTTTCTAATCAATTCCAATACGGGCTTTCATTAACCTGTTTCTAATGCTTGTTTCCCCTTCTCGCTTATTACATACTTCTGCTTACTGCTCTGTGGTTTATCAGGGATAGTCATAATAATTAGTTTTGCTTCTATCGCTGGTTTCAAATAATTGTATAAAAAAGTCGGGCGATGCAATAATCCAAGTTTCAACATTAATTCTTTACTCGATAATGGCTCTTTCTTGCAAATGCTCAAAAGTTTCCGCACTTGTTCGGTGACTTGTTCGGTGACTTGTTCGGCAACTTGTTCGGCAACTTGAGTCTTAATTTGGGCATCTTCTTTTGCACCAATCTCTTTTCTCCTAAAAATTATTACAAAATTCCCTGATATCTCTTCATATTTTGGAATAGAAAGTATATATTCCTGCATTAATCTATTCATTTTATCTATCCCCGTACCCCAGCGTTCAATATATCTTGCTAAAAATAGAACTTCAGCAATGAGAGGATTTCTTAACACCGATATATGCTTCTTTAAAAGGTCTTTCATCTTCATCCCTAAAGACAACCCTCCAGGAGACCAAACCTCTACTCTATCGTCAAAAATTGCCACATCAATATGGCTGGAAATTCTGTAATCCCTGTGAGCTACCGCATTTGCTATTGCTTCCCGAATAGCCAAATACGGAAGTTCATATTGTTCTTCTCTGCGGCCTGTTTGCGGATTTATCCAAGCAGACTTGCGAATATTTCGCAGAATGAAATTTTCTGCATAATCTATTTGATTGAAAATATTGTCTTTTATTTCAATATGATCAAGAATTCTCCTTGTTTTGTCTATCCCTTCAAATAGGGCGCATTTGATAATAGTATCCGGAAAGTAACTTTGAATTTCTTTGCCAAAAGCCATAAGTCCGGCAAAATTTAATTTATCTTGAGTGAGCAATCCAAGTTTATTTAAGATAATATTCTTGCTCTCGCTAAGATTAATAGGCAGATTTCTCTCTTCTTTTGCTTTTTTAAGAAACCATTTTAATGTCTTTAACGCAGCTCCTTTCTTGTATTCCTTTATTATGGTTTTATCAAATCTATAGGCAGGGTTTTCTCTCTCATAGAGATATTTTTCAATTTCGTATCTGGAAAGATAGGCATTGGTTGTGCCTAAACGCTTATAAGCCTTTCCTTTGTAAAAATAGGGCTTCTCAGGACTGTTTTTCACCTCAACTACTAAGATATCTTTTTCATCCATTTTTTCTACATAGATATTTGGGTAAAGTCTCGGTTCTATCAAAGATAATATGGTCGTGGAAACCTTTTTCAAAGTATTATCAGTAATCTCTTGTCCGATTATTTTACCTTTATCAGATATTCCAAAATAAAGTGTCCCTGTACCGCTGTTAGCAAAGGCACAAAGATCTTCCAATCCCTGCCTTAATTCAGCGGTGGATTTCTTGAGTTCTATTTTCTCTGATTCTCTAAATTTCATTTTGTGCCCTGATTAGCACAAGGCAAAAGAATAGTTTTATTCAAAACCTCGTTGGCAAAGATGATCTCTATTT
>DAOWIN010000028.1 GCA_030640885.1 Candidatus Omnitrophota bacterium | reverse complement strand
CTAACTCCTAATTCCTTTCTCTTTTCCATTTTACCATATAAAACCCTATTTTTCTAATCAATTCCAATGCAGGTTTGGAATAAAAATCTACATAAACCGCTCGATAACCTCCATATTCCTTTGCGTTGCCCCGCGGTTTTGCTCTAAAATCTGTTTTGCTCTTCTGCCCAATTCATTTCTTTTTTTGTTGTCATCTAATAAATCACAGATTGCCTTTTTTAACTCATCAGGGTCATTTACAGACATTGCTCCCTCCCCTTGCAAAAATAAACTGGCAATCTCCTTAAAATTAAACATATATCTACCAAATAAGATCGGTTTGCCAAAAAATGCCGGTTCAAGAACATTATGCCCGCCCTTTTTTATCAGACTGCCGCCAACAAAAACAATGTCAGCAATGCTAAGCAAGGATTTTAACTCACCGACACTATCGAGAAGAAGAACTGGTTGCGGGTTGCTGGTTGCGGATTGCGGGGTTTTATTTAAATTAGAAAACCTCTGGCTGGTTAATTTTTCTCTTTGAATAAGTCTTCCAATTTCTCCTGCTCTCTCTATATGCCGCGGAGCAATGAGCAAACGCAATTTTCTTGCGTCTATTCCTTTATAAACTTCCAAGATTATTTCTTCTTCGCCCGGATGCGTACTGGCGGCAATAAAAAGAATATCCTGCTCCTTTAATCCCAAATCGCTCTTTTTATATCTGCTCACTGATACCTGCAAATCAAATTTCATGTTACCGCTCACCTTGACTTTTTCATCAGGCGCGCCCAAAGAAATTATTCGCTGGACGTCCTCTTTTGTCTGCATACAATAAGAGCTAACTTTTTGTAAAAGGGGAGAAAGCAAAAATTTTACCCTTTGATATTTCTTAAAAGAAGATTGAGAAATGCGGCCATTAACAATAAGTAAAGGAATTTTTCTGTTTGCTAAAACATTGATTAAATTAGGCCAGATCTCTGTCTCTAAAATTATAAATAAAAGCGGTGAAAATCTTTTAATTACCCTATTAACAATAAAACTCAGATCATAGGGCAGATAAATTACCAAATCTTTATCACCTGCAATCTGCCGGGCAACTTCATTGCCGGTAGCGGTAATAGTAGAAATAATCAGTTGATGCTGAGGATATTTTGCTCTTATATTATCTAACAAAGAATTCGCACTGATTATTTCCCCTACACTTACAGCATGCAACCAAATGGTCGGCTTTTTTATTTTTTGTATCAAAAAAGACGGAAAAAAACCCAGACGCATCCGCAATCCCTGTTTATACTTCCCTTTCAGAAAAAAATAGGGGAGATAGATAAGGGCGAAGAAAAAAAAGATTAGGTTGTAGAGAAGAAACATAACTTAGGCTGCAGGCTACAGGCTGCAGGTTTCAGGCTTGGAACTTGTGGCTTGCGGCTTGCAGCCTTTTAACCGCTTGCTTTACATCTCTAACTTTAACTATCCCCGGAATATCCCATGTATTAATTCCGATAATTGGCTTCTTCATCTGCAGGGCAAAGGCAATCTCCGAAAGCGTACCTTCCTTTCCATCAATGGCAATTACTATATCGGCATTTTTAACTACCAAATTATTACGCATAAAACCCAAACCGGTGAGAATGGAAAAATCTACATAGGAATTTGCCTCTTTTCTATCATTTCCGGGAAGAATGCCAATGGTTGTACCACCAACGGATTTTGCTCCTCGGCAAGCCGCCTCCATTACCCCTGTTAGGCCACCACAGACCAAAACCGCCCCCATTTCGGCAATCCCCCTACCCACTTCTTCAGCAACTTTGATTATCTGCTCATCGCAGTTATGCCCGCCAATCACGGCAATATAGAATTTTTGTTTCATCTTTTTAACTCCTTAAAATAAAACACAATACGGCTCATCTGTGGAAAATTTAATTTAATCAATGGTAATAATTGTAATGCTGTATATATCAGACCAAATGTTTTTGTTGGTCGATTTTACTCTCCAATAATATGTCCCATCACTTAACGAAACTTTAGGTCTAAAAATTCCATAAGCTGTTTCATCTTCTTCAACTTCAGGAGAACTAAAATCTGGATTATTGTCTATCTGAATTATATGTTTTGATTCATCTACGGAAAACCAGCCCAAAGGAATAGTGCGATCAGTTGTGGTTGTTCCAGAAGGCGGAAAGACAATATAAGGTCGCTGTTTGGTTAATTTGCAGACACCTTCAATACATTCTGGATCCATACGAAAGCTCTCATTGCTTGGCACAGTATCCTCACACTTAACTCCTTTGCTTTCGCATTCAATCAACAAATTATTCCAATAATCTTTATATGCTTTGTTAATTGCGATTGCTTTACATGGAATGTATTTTCTCTCTGATTTGGTTTTGCAAGGATTTGCCTTAATTTTAATACAATCATTATTTACAGAACAGGATTTCAGGTCCACTTCAATAGATGGTTTTCCTACTTCTTCTTGAGCACTTAAATTCAAAACAAAGCAATTACCAGCCAAAACAATGTTGATTACTAATAAACTTAACCCAACTTTCAATTTAGCATTCAGCATAATACCCTCCTCTTTTTTCTTAAAAACTAACCTTTTTTAATAAACTCACTCCACCTCT
>DAOWIN010000069.1 GCA_030640885.1 Candidatus Omnitrophota bacterium | reverse complement strand
ACTTATCAGGAGGCAGATAAAATAAGAATAGAGATAGCCGAAAAAAAAGCAGATTCTCTTATTTCGTTAAAAGGAGCGGATCTCCAGCTGGGTGGTGAATTAGAAATAGAATTTAGAGATACACAAAAAGATAGCGGAATATCTGACCCAAAGGCAAGATTTCAGCTTGATAAGTTTGTGCTAAAACCAGTGGCAACATTTAGAGATTCGAACATATCTTTAAAAGGAGAAATAGAATTTTATGATGGCAGCGCGAAGTTTGCTAACGGAGGAGTTTATTTCAAACATCTACCTTTAGACTCGCAAATTTTTGCCGGGTTGAAAAACAGATTTATTAGCGCTTCGCGTAAGACTGAAGTCTATCCCCTTTTGGGAACTGCTATGTGGAGATATGAACAGCTTCAAGTGAACTGGCAAGCAAAGCAAGATCCCTTTTATTGGGGAGTTTCTTTCGGCGAGGGATTAAGACTCAGCACTAAACAGGTTGCCGAAGACTCCAGCTATAAAATGTTGAGGGATAACCGCAATGTGTCGCACAAAACCGGACATCCTGAATATGGAGTTAAATTAGGAGTTAAGCATGTTCTTGGGTATTTAGGCAATATCAATCTTTTAGGCTTCGGCTTTTTTAGTGAGTTAGACAGCACTGATATTGCCTTGCTCAAAAGCAAGCTCTCCAGCTATACCTCCAATTCTGACACGATGCAGCGGTATGGCGGAAGAATGGTTTATAAGTATAAGTTTAACAAGCTGAAAGAACTAACTTTGGTAGCTGAAGGAGCCCAATTTGAAGATGGGGTTTTAGAGAGAACAGGCTGGTATGCCCAGGCTTCGCATAAATGGAAGTTTAAAAAAACCTACTTTTGCTCCTTTGAGCCTTTAATAAGATATGGGCAATTAGATACTGATTCGACAAAATCCTTTTCAAAATCTTGTTCTTGGGATAGAGAAATGTCCACTGTTGCTTTAATTACGGAGCTTGCTAAAAATGTCAAATTAAAGATTGAATATTGCATAAATGATGAAAAAACCGGCAGTGACAAAGATGTAGATAACGATGAACTTTTAGTGCAATTGGAGTATAAATTTTAAAAGAGCAGATTAATTTTTTTAAAAAGGGGGCTATCCAAATGAAGAAAATAATTATACGCTGTTTGTTGGGATTATCGATCTTGGGTTTGCTAACGCAAACTGTTTTTGCGGAAAGCAACTGGTTTGTTATTCAGGGCTCAACCACGGTTCTGCCTATTGCCCAGAGGTGCGCTGAGGTTTTTATGCAGAGATATTCTAATGTAGATATCTCGGTGAGGGGTGGCGGTTCAGGAACAGGAGTTGCGGCTTTGATAGATGGAATATGCGATATTGCTGATTCTTCCCGGCCAATGAAGAAAAAGGAAATTTTAAAGGCTAAACAAAAAGGGATAAATCCTGAGCCTCATGTTGTGGCTATGGATGGAATTGCTGTAATTGTTCATCCCTCAAATCTGGTTAGCAAACTCTCTCTTGGCCAAATTAAAGACATCTATACAGGCAAAATATCTAATTGGAGCCAACTTGGCGGCAAAAATCAAAAAATAGTAGCGGTTTCGCGGGATGTTGCTTCGGGAACATTTGAATGTTTTAACAAATTAGTTTTAAAAAAGAAGCGGGTATGCCCTGAGGCGCTTCTGCAAGCTTCAAATATGGCTGTAGCGTCAATAGTTAAACGCACAAAGGGAGCTATTGGTTATGTAGGCTTAGGATATTTAAGTTCGGAGGTTAAAGCCTTGTTTGTTGATGGCGTTAAGCCTTCAGTTGAGACTGTTTGCAGTGGCAGATACCCAATTTCCCGACCATTATTTATGTACACAGATGGAGAGCCAAAAGGAACAATAAAAGCTTTTATAGATTTTGTTTTGAGTGAGAAGGGACAGAAAATAGTTAAAAACGAGGGTTTTGTATCTTTAGAATAAATGCAAAATGACAAATCAAAATTCAAAAATTAGATTTTAATATGTAATTTTGATATTTGAATTTTTATGAAAAGAGCGCAAAAAGAAAATTTGATTAAAAGACTTTTCTGCCTGTTTTCCCTGCTTTCTATAGTTTTTCTTTTAGGGATAGTGATAGTTTTGTTTAAAGAGGGACTGCCTATTTTTAGAACAACATCTTTGGGAAATTTCCTCTTTGGGAAATTTTGGTATCCCACCTATGAGCCGCCTGATTTTGGAATTTTGCCTCTGCTATTAGGCTCTCTTTGGGTTGCCGTGGGGGCATTGATTATCGCTGTTCCGTTAGGGGTAGCAGGAGCTATTTACATTTCAGAAGTAGCTCAATCCAAAATAAAAGAATTTATAAAACCAGTAATAGAGCTTCTTGCCGGTATTCCTTCAGTAGTCTATGGATTCTTTGGGATGGTAATTGTGGCGCCTTTAGTGCAGGAAGTTTTTAAACTGCCCGTGGGCCTAAATGCCTTTACTGCTTCTGTTCTCTTAGGTATTATGGCTATTCCCACTATAACCAGTATCTCCGAAGATGCAATTTCTTCAGTCCCTAATAGTTTTAAAGAGGCATCTTTTGCCTTAGGGGCGAATAGGTGGGAGACCACTGTTAAAGTGACTGTTCCCGCCGCCGCAGGCGGGATAAGCACCGCCATTATATTAGGTATGGGCAGAGCAATAGGGGAAACAATGACTGTGTTGATGGTTGCGGGTGGAGCAGCGGTTATACCTCATTCTTTTTTTCAGCCTGTGCGAACTATGACTGCCACCATTGCTGCCGAGATGGGAGAAACAGTTGTGGGAAGCACGCATTTTCAGGCTCTTTTTGCTATTGCTATAATTCTTTTTATAATGACCTTAACTTTTAATATTATTGCTGATCTTTTAACCCAGAAATTTAGAAGAAGATTAAGATGATATCAAGAAAACTTAAAGAATACATCGGTTTTGGAATTTTAAGATTGGCTACACTAATTATTCTGTTAGCGCTTTTTGCTATTCTTTACTTTGTTGCTGTTAATGGAATAAAAGTAATCAACTGGCAATTCTTAACTCAGATGCCGCATTCGGGGATGACTGCCGGAGGGATTCTGCCGGCAATTTTAGGCACATTTTATCTCGTTGTTTGCGCAATCTGTTTTGCCCTACCTTTGGGAGTGGCGGCAGCAATATATCTAACTGAATATGCGAAACAAGGAAAACTGATAAGAATAATTCGTATCGGGATAAATAATCTTGCCGGGGTCCCTTCAGTAGTGTTTGGACTTTTTGGATTAGCCGTGTTTGTTAAATTCTTTGGTTTTGGCATATCAATTTTATCGGGTGGCCTTACCTTAGGCATATTAATCCTGCCTACAATTATTCGCGCCAGTGAGGAAGCATTATTGGTTGTCCCGCAGTCTTTCCGTGAAGCTTCTTTAGCTCTGGGTGCAACTAAATGGCAGACCATTCGCAAGGTAGTGCTTCCTAACGCCATTTCAGGGATGTTAACCGGTTCAATATTAGGCATTGGCAGAGCCGCTGGGGAGACCGCGCCCATACTTTTTACCGCAGTAACATTCTATACTATGAGATTACCTCGTTCTATTTTCAGCGAAGTCCAGGCACTTCCCTATCATATCTATGCCCTAATGACTGAAGGTACACACCCTGAGACTCAAATTCCTGTTGCCTATGGCACAGCCTTAGTTTTGGTCTTTTTGGTTTTGGGGATAGATTCAATTGCTATTGTTATCCGCAATCGATTCAGAAGGAGAAAGAAGTGGTAGATAAAGTCACCAGTCACCAGTCACCAGTCACCAGTAAGAAGGATGTTAGAATTTCTATTCGCAATTTAAATATTTGGTATGCAAATACGCAGGTAATAAAAAATGTCCGTCTTGATATTGAGAAAAATAGGGTTACTGCTATTATTGGGCCCTCGGGCTGTGGGAAATCTACCTTAATTAGAACCATTAATCGCATGAATGATATTATTCCGGACGCAAAGGTCAAAGGTGAGATTTTGTTAGATGGGAAAAATATTTATGGCGACGATATAGATGTGGTTGAGGTAAGGAAAAGGGTAGGTATGGTCTTTCAGAAATCTAATCCTTTCCCCAAATCCATCTTTGAAAATGTTGCCTATGGGCTTAAAATCAATGGGTTTATTTCTGCCGGAGGTAGATCCGCCTCTGGCGGAAAAAAGAAAGGTCAGCTTATGGAAAGGGTTGAACAATCCTTAAAAGACGCTGCTTTATGGAAAGAGGTTAAAGACAGATTAGGCGATTCGGCATTTGATTTATCAGGCGGCCAGCAACAACGTCTATGCATTGCCCGCGCCTTGGCAATTGAGCCAGAAGTCGTTCTATTTGATGAACCCTGTTCTGCTTTAGATCCAACCGCTACAGCAAAAATTGAGGAATTGATTCAAAAGTTAAAAAAGAAGTATACTATTATTATTGTAACTCATAATATGCAGCAGGCGGCCAGAATTTCAGATTTCTGCGCTTTTCTTATGCTGGGAGAGTTGATAGAATTTGATAAAACCGATAAAATATTTACCGCCCCCTCTGAAAAGGTCACTGAAGATTATATTACGGGAAGATTTGGATAAACAGGCTACAAGTTACAAGCCTCAGGCAAGAAAAGAAAAGGATAGAAACCGCAAAAATAAAAGACAGGGAATAGTTTATAGAAAAAACAGAAAATAGAAGGAGTGAAAAATGAAAAGACATTTTGATGAGGAGTTGAAGAAATTAAATAAACAGTTGTTAAAGATGAGTGCCCTTGTTGAAGGATCTATTGGTCGGTCGGTAAAGGCATTGGTAGAGCGTAAGGCTGATTTAATAGAGGAAGTTATCAAGTCCGATAAGGCCATAAATATGCTGGAAATAGAGATAGATGAATTATGCCTTAGACTTTTAGCGCTTCACCAACCGACAGCCATTGACTTGAGATTTATTACCTCGGCGATGAAGATCAATAATGACCTTGAGCGTATAGGCGACCAAGCGGTCAATATTGCAGAACGCACTCAGGAAATAATAAAACAGCCCTTGCTTAAGCCCTTAATAGACATCCCGCGTATGGCGGTATTGGCTCAAAAAATGGTAAAAGATTCTATTGATGCCTTAGTAAATAAAGATGAATCGTTGGCAAGAGATGTATGCAAAAGAGATGATAAAGTAGATAATCTTCATCATCAGGTATTCAGAGAATTACTAACCTATATGATACAAGATTCTAAAACAATCACTATGGCGGTGGAACTTATATTAGTGGGAAGACACTTGGAGCGAATAGCAGACCACGCTACTAACATCGCCGAAGATGTTATTTATTTCATCCATGGGAAAGACATAAGGCACCATTTAGAGAAATATACTTTCGTTTGACATTTTAGGGTTTTTTACCTTTCTTTTCATATGTCAATCAAGACAAAGTTTACTTTATTTTAATTTTTCAAGGGGGGTTACCAAAACTAAGGATTTTTTACTTGTATTAGTGTAGGATAAAAAAAATAGCACATTGATGTGTTTGGAACAAAGGCGTTCTAAAAAGAACGCTTTTTTTATTTTAAGACATAGGCGTCTTTAAATCCAGAGATGGGTATAAAGACGCCTTTTTGTTTTTCCGGGAGGGAAGAATGTTTATGCGAAAAACAGCTGCTAAGGTGGCATTGGCTATTTTGTTTATTTTGGTTTTTCCCATGCTTGTTTTTGCTGAGGGGACAACAGTAGCAAGTAATGTTGTAGCCATTGACACAGTTTGGACATTGGTAGCGGCATTTTTGGTTTTCTTTATGCAGCCCGGTTTTGCAATGGTGGAAACTGGTTTTACACGGGCGAAGAATGCCGCTAACATTTTGATGAAAAATCTTATGGATTTTTGCATTGGTTCAATTGCCTTTTGGGTGATTGGGTTTGGAATAATGTTTGGAGCAAGCGCTTTAGGGCTTTTCGGCACAAATGGCTTTTTCTTGAGTACAGCTAATCCCTCCACAGCTGATGGACTTTGGCAATTTGCTTACTGGATATTTCAGGCCGTTTTTGCGGCTACGGCAGCGACTATAGTTTCGGGAGCGGTGGCTGAACGCACAAAATTTCCTGCCTATTTAATTTATTCAGTGTTTATCTGCGCCTTAATTTACCCCGTTGTAGGGCATTGGATTTGGGGTGGTGGCTGGTTGGCAAGTAAAGGGATGATTGATTTTGCCGGTTCTACAGTAGTCCATTCTGTTGGTGGTTGGGCTGGTTTGGCCGGAGCAATGCTATTGGGTCCAAGATTAGGGAAATACAACAAAGACAAAAGTTCTAATGCTATTCCCGGTCACAATATTCCTCTTGCCGCTTTGGGAGTATTTATTCTTTGGTTTGGTTGGTTTGGTTTTAATGCCGGAAGCACTACCTCAGGGACGAATTTGAGTATTGCAACCATCGCTGTAACTACCAGCTTAGCTGCTTCGGCTGCGGCTATTACAGCAATGTTCACTGCTTGGAAAAGATTTGGCAAACCGGATACAAGCATGGCTTTGAATGGGGCTTTAGCCGGATTGGTGGCAATTACCGCCGGTTGCGCCAGCGTTTCTCCGCTTAGTGCAATTATAATCGGAGCCATTGCCGGTGTATTAGTAGTAGTGAGCGTAGAGTTTATTGACAAAATTCTACATATTGATGATCCGGTAGGAGCAATATCGGTGCATGGGGTCTGCGGCGCCTTTGGCACTCTTGCCGTAGGACTTTTTGCTCAAGCGGCATATGGTAAAGCAAGTGGCGTTGGAGCAATTAACGGTCTTTTCTTTGGCGGAGGGCTCTCACAGTTTTTTGTCCAATTACTCGGCGTGTTTTCCGTAGGCGCCTGGGTATTTGGTTCTTCTCTACTTCTCTTTTCCATTATTAAGAAGACGGTTGGCCTTAGAGCCTCTGATGAGGAGCAACTAAAAGGATTGGACATTAGCGAACATGGTATGGAGGCTTATGCTGGATTTCAAATATTTACTACAGAATAATAGCGTATAGCGGATAGAATAGCGGAAAAGATTTTAACTATATGCTATACGCTAAAAAAAGAGGAGGTGAAAAATGAAATTAATTATAGCGATGATTCAACCGTATAAGTTACCCGATGTAAAGAAGGCATTATTTGATGCCCAGATTCACAAAATGACGGTAACTAATGCTTTGGGTTGTGGGCAGCAAAAGGGCTACACAGAGACCTACCGCGGGGTTATCCATGAAGTGAACCTGCTTAAAAAAATAAAAATCGAAATTGCCGTTAATGACGATTTTGTTAAACCAACGCTTGATGCCATTATAAAGGGAGCCAAAACGGGAAATATCGGTGACGGCAAAATATTTATTTTGGACTTACCTGAATGTATAAGGATTAGAACGGGTGAACGAGACGGGAAAGCAATTGGTTAATTTGAAAAAGTTTTTAAAAAACTTAGGTGATTGGAGGTGTTAATAAATGACAAGAAAAATCGCGATTTACGGAAAAGGTGGAATCGGGAAGTCAACAACAACTCAAAATATGGCAGCGGCGATGACCAAAATTTTTAACAAGAAGGTTATGATTCACGGCTGCGACCCTAAGGCGGATGCTACCAGAATCATTTTGGGGGGTCTGCACCAAGCGACCGTGCTGGATTGTTTGAGAGAGTTAGGAGAGGAAAATGTTACTCTTGATAAGGTGGTAAAAATAGGTTTTGATGGGATTCGCGGTGTGGAATCCGGAGGTCCGGAACCAGGAGTAGGTTGTGCGGGACGAGGTATTATTACCGCTATTGATTTAATGGAAAAACTCGGCGGCTATCCCGATGATTTGGATTTTCTCTTTTATGATGTTTT
>DAOWIN010000164.1 GCA_030640885.1 Candidatus Omnitrophota bacterium | reverse complement strand
ATTTGACTTACCATTGTCCGGGCGCTGAATTTAGCATCTATTTTTTCTCTTCCAGCTTCCCCCATCCTAACTCTTAAACTCTCATCCGAAAGCAGTTCAACCAAAGCCCCGGCTAAAGCGTTAGGATCATTCGGCTCGACCAAAAAGCCTGTCTCGCTGTCTTCGACCACATCAACAATGCCGCCAACCCTTGTTGCAACAACCGGCTTAGCCAACACCATCGCTTCCAATAACACCCTGCCCAAGCCTTCGAAAAATGAAGCAAGGACAGCAATGTCAAAGATAGCATTAACCTCAGGGATATCGGTTCTAAAACCAGTAAAGATTACATAATCACTCAAGCCCAATTGTTGCACCAGCGCCTCTAACTCCTTTCTTAAGTATCCTTCACCAACAAATACAAACTTGACATTAGGCACCTTAGCAATCACATTCTTGGCCGCTTGCAATATGCACCTATGCCCCTTACCCTCCCATAACTTGGATACAACTCCTATCACCAAATCAGTGGGCCTTATTCCAAACTGACGCCTTTTCTCCTTAATATCAATGTTAACCTTAAACTTATCTAATTCAATGCCACTATAAATAGTAATATATTGTTCTGATTTACCTATTCCTAATTTTAAACCCCACTCTCTAAGAGGCTCTGAAATAGTAATTAACTTATCGGCAAACTGTGCAACAAATCTCTCTAACCAAATAAATAACCTGCGACGAGGCGGCCTTTCATATTCATGGAAAGCAAACCCATGAATAGTATGCACAACTATCGGCACCTTGGCAATCCTTGCTGCCAGACGACCAATAAACCCGGCCTTAGAATTATGGGTATGAACGATATCATATTTCTCCCGCTTTATCAAACAAAATAATTCCCATAATGCGAGTAAATCATTATAAACATTAATCCTTTGGACAAAGTTTCTAATCGAATGAAATCTTATCTTCTGTTTTACTACTTCTTCTATCAATGGCCCACCCGGTGCACAAGCAAACTCCACTTCATACCTATCCTTATTGAGCCCGGCTATAGTTAAAAGAGTATTAATTCCTGAACCGCTGATTACCGGCAAAGTATGAATATGTAAAACCTTAACTTTTGACATTCTTTCTTAATAAAGCCTCCACCGCCAGTATTATTTCATCCGGTGTTATTGCTTTAAGGCACCTCATATCCCGGCATCTAAACTTATAACAAGGAGAACACTCGACATCTTTTCTTAGAATAATACAATTTTCTCCTTGATAAGGAGCAGTTTTCATCACTCCCGGCCCCATAATTGCTACCAGGGGAGTCTTTAAAGCGTTAGCTATATGCATAGAACCGGTATCATTGGTGATAAAGAGGTTACACCTTTTTATAAGAGCAATTAATTGGGTCAAAGATAATTTCCCCGATGAATCTATAGGTTTAGAGGACATCTTAAGACTTATTCTTTTTGCCAACCAACGATCCCCTTCCGCTCCAGTGATAATTATCTTTCCATTATATCTCTTTGCTAATATTTCAGCAACTTCGGCAAACCGCTCCCAATTCCAACGGTGTGTAGGCCGATGCGCACCAGGATTTATACCAACCAAGAAATCCGAATTCAAAACAGAATTTTTCTTCAGAAACTCTTTCACTTTTTTTGTATCAGAATCATCAAACCACACCTCTAACCCTTTATCTTTTATATCGCAGTTTAAGGCCTTTACCAGGTCCAATTTATATTCTACATCGTGCTTTTTAGTATTTATTGCGTCTTTTATTTTAATATTGTAAAAAAATCCTTTGCCGTCGGTATTACGGCCAAGAGTTTTTTTAGGTCTGATAAATTTCAATAGCAAATCCATACTTATTGCCCCTTTTAAGGTATAATGCTGATATAAGTTAATTGCTGCATCTATATGTAATTTTCTCAATTCATTGAGAACAAAAATATTATCAAAAATCCCTTTTAAACCTTTACGGAAAACAAAAACTCTATCTAAATAGGGTGATTTTTGCATCAACTCTGCGAGCCCGGTAAAGGCCAAAAAACAAATATAGGAATCAGGATAATTCCTTTTTAAATTCCTTATTGCCGGGCTGGATAATACCGCGTCTCCTACACCGGCAAGCTCTATTAATAGAATCTTCTTATACATTCTTTAACCAAATTTCCAGGACTAACAATGCCCATATTTGATGCGTGAAATTTTCCCGGCCGGAAAAATGCTTCTTTAAAATTGTTTGTATATAATCAGGATTAAAATAGCCGCTTTTTTTAATATTCTCTATGAAAAGTATCTCCAAAACATAATCCTTAAGATCAACTCTCAGCCAATCAGCTAAAGGAATCATGAAACCCTGTTTTGGCTTATTTAAAATCTTTTGAGGCAGGAGGCCGGAAAAGGCCTCTTTAAATAGGCTCTTCAACCTTAGCCCTTTCAACTTCAGTTGATAAGGCATGTCAAAACAAACCTCCATTAATCTATGGTCACAAAAAGGAACCCTCAACTCCAAAGAATTAGCCATAGACATCCTATCCGCCATAATTAAAAGGTCGTCGGGTAAATATGTATTTATATCCGTATAAACAATCCGGCTCAGGTAATCCCGGCTATTTATTTCGTTAAAATAATCTAAATGAATATATCCTTGCTTATTCTTAATTTTTTGAATCTCTTGTTTTATATCTTCGTTATAGACTTTATTCTTCATCTGGTCATCAAAGTAACTTATCCAGGCCAGATATCTCTCTTCCGGCGTTAGCAATCCTGATTTTAAGAACCTTTTTATTCTACCGGGAGTATCTCTGCCTTTAGAAGAAGATTTTATACTAAAAGAAAGGGTTTTCAGTAATTTGCGAAGTGTAAATGGAAATTTCTCATAATAAGAAGAAATAACTGCTCCGGCATAACGTGGATATCCTCCAAATACCTCATCGCCGCCAATACCGGAAGGGGCAACCTTAACATACTGACTTGCCTCTTTAGAAATAAGATATGTAAGAAGAGCCGAAGAATCGGCAAAGGGCTCATCCAAACAGCTAACCATCTTGGGTAGAATCTTTACTATGTCCGGCTTGATGATAAATTCCTGATGCCGGGTATCGAATCTTTTGGCAATAAGGCGAGAGTATTCTAATTCATTATAGGAAAGATATTTTTTTTCATAACCTATAGAGAATGTTCTGATAGAATCTGTACCTAATTGGCGCATCAGAGCAACGATTGCGCCGGAGTCTACTCCCCCGCTTAAGAACACGCCTATTGGCACGTCACTTACCAGATGTGATTTAACTGCCTCCTTTAAGGAGCTAAGTATCTTCTCTTTATAAAACTCTCTAGATCTTTGTCCGCCTCCAAAAAAATTCAGCTTCCAGTAACGCTTAATATCAAGGTTACCTTTTTTAAATATTAAACTGTGACCGGGCAATAATTTATTTACCTCTTTAAAGATAGTCAATGGCGCGGGAATATATAAAAAGCTGAGATAATAATCCAATGCCGCGGCATCTATTTTTCTTGAAATACCCCTATCCTCCAAGAGTGCTTTAATCTCAGAGGCAAACAAAAACCTATTATTTTGATGAGTATAATAAAGCGGTTTTATCCCTAATCTATCCCTTGCTAAAAATAGCCTTTCCTCCTTTTTATCCCAGATGGCAAAAGCAAACATCCCCCTTAGCTTATGAACACACTCTTCTTTTAAATCTTCATATAGATGAACTAACACCTCTGCATCTGAATTAGTATAGAACCTATGGCCCTTAGCCTTCAATTCATAAGTCAGCTCTTTATAATTATAAATCTCTCCATTCAGAATAACCTGAATAGTTTCATCTTCATTATGTATCGGCTGATGTCCGGTTTTCAAATCAATTATACTCAATCTCCTTATCCCCAAACCAACATTTTTATCTATAAAGTATCCTTCATCATCCGGGCCGCGATGAAGCATTGCCCCGCATATCTTTTTCAATAAGTCTTTATTTAACAAACCAACCATGCCGCAAATACCGCACATTATTTATACTCTCCTATCCTTACCCTTGCCTTTAACCCTTTTCAGCTGTATCTCCACCGCCTGTATTACCTCATCCAGTGTTATTGCTTTGCTAGATTAAATTTCTAAAAATTTTAAATCAATCTAAGTATCTACGAAGAAAAACCTCTGAGACTAATCTTATCGAAAATTTATTGCACTTTGAGTTTTGCATAAATAATGATGTTCTCTTGCATTCTTAAAATTGCTTTAAAACTTTGTAAAATTTTTTTTACATGCCTTAAGTAACGAAAATGCTTAATTACGAATATTTTTAAAAAGCCTGCCTTATGAGCCTCTGCCATTTTCAGAATTTTTGTATTTCCAATTCCTTTCGCTTTAATTATATGGAATCCTATTTTTTCCAATAATGAGCTTAATGTAGAAATATTATAATAAAAAAGATGTTGCGGCGGATTGTTAATATCAAACTTCTTACCGCTAATATCATCCTTCAACCTTCTGGTACTGGGAACCTCGATAACTAACAATCCGTCTTCTTTAAGTATCCTTTTTATTTCTAATAATTCTATAATTGGGTCGGGAATATGCTCCAGAACATGCCACAAGCTAACAACATCGAAATATTGCGCAGGAAATTGAGCTTCTCTTAATCTGCCGGTAAAAATCTTTACCTTAAATCTCTCCTGGGCATATTTTGCCTCTGCAATGGTAGGCTCAACACCATACACATCCCAACCATCTTCTTTAGCCAAACCCAAAAAATATCCCCACGAAGACCCTATATCGAGAATCTTCCCTTTTCTCTTTTTAAGCCTGTTTATAACTTTAAGCCTGTCAGAGAAACGAAAAAAATAAAGCTTTTCTTCTCCGGTAGGATCTTTATGAAAATCTATCGAATGAAACTTATCTCCTTGATATATTTTATTTAGAAGACCTTGGCTCGGACGAGGATTTAGATATACCAAATCACAATTTCTACATCGAACGTAACAAAATGGAGGCAGGGAGATTATTTCTTCTGTGTTATCTTTTCCGCATAAAATGCAATTACTAAATTCTACGTTCATCTAATTTTCTCATTGTTAACTTCCCTCCGCCTTATCCGCTGCTTTATGTGCTATAAACGAGAATGCGCCGGTAATATTTAAGATTCTGAACTTCTCGCTTGCTCTATTCGAATGGGTAATAAGGTAGCCAAGTTTCCACCAAATCCGATGAAGTAGATATAGGGGGAAAATCAGAAGTTCAGAGATGAAACGCGGCAATCTTGGAAAAAGTTTCATGCTTGCTAAAGCTGTAAGACCTGACCATTTGGCGCTGGGAGCAATGTGTTCTATTTTGAAGCCGGCAAACTGCAATGAATTGAAGGTTCCTAGATGAGTATGGTGATAAAAACTAACTCCATGAAGCGGCTCAAGAAAAGCCACAGTGCCAATAAATTTTCCGCCGGGCTTTAAACCCCTGTAAGCCTCTTTCATCATCACAAAAGGGTACTGGATATGTTCCAGTACGGCAATTGAAAGTACAAACCCGAAGCTATTGTCCTTAAAAGGAAGAGAATGAGCATCACCCAGAATTAACGCATCAGGCAAACTATAGTCAAACCCCAGGTATTCGAATCCTGTATGCCTGCAAACCTCCCTGTGAATTGCCTTTCCACAGCCAAGGTCCAGCATAATATCGCCGTTCTGTTCTGTTTTTGGGAAATAGCTTATTAATTCTTCAGTCAGGTGTAAAGGAATCTTGATATTAGCAAAATCTATCGGGGAAGAAGCATTTTTTCGTAGAACTCCGAAATCAGCATCCTCTCCCGGCAAAAAGCTGGTACCCAGGCCGAACTGAAGTTGATATGACTTTTTTCTCTGAAGCCGAAGGTCAAGCTGCCCTTGCTTTGAGTAGCCGTATTCTTCCCGGCAATCCGGGCATTTAGCCCCATTGTCTATCCTTAACAAGCTACTCTCGCAATAAGGACAGGTTAGGATATCCCAGATTCGGTTCGAGATATTTTTTCTCATTCTATTATCATATTATCGTGGTAGACATTTTCAGTCTTTTCAATCATTTGATTGATTGTAAAATTTTTCTCAACTGCTAAACGAGAGGCATCAGCCATCTCTTGAGCTTTTTTATTATCCTTTAACAAGCATACTATTGCCTCAGCTAAGGCGCCTGAATCCCCGGGGGGAATAAGTACGCCAGTTACGCCATTATCAACTGTCTCATTTACGCCTTCAATATTTGTAGCCACTATGGCTTTGCCCATAGCCATAGCCTCAAGCAAGACAATGGGCTGGCCCTCCAGGACCGAAGGTAGGACTAAGATATCAAGTGCCTTTAAAATCCTTTCTGCATCATTGCGGAATCCGGTAAAGACAACATTTTCTTCAATACCCAGCTTCTTCGCCGTATGCTCCAAGCTTTTTCTCTTGTTTCCTTCTCCGACAATAATGAATCTTATATCTGCTGACAACTGCCGCCTATCATCCAAAATCTGTTTTATTGCCCGGATAAAATAAGTTAATCCTTTCTGCCAAACCAATCTGCCTATTACGCCGATAAGAATTGCATCCTCCGGAATCATAAACTCCAGTTTTAGCTTATTTCTTATATCTGAAGTTCGCAACCCGGTATCTAAATCTAATTCTACGCCATTGCATATTTTGACTATCTTCTCAAAAGGAACTCTATGAATTTTAATTAGCCGTTTTCTTAGTGCCTCAGATACCACAATAAATTTACTCACAAATCTCTCGCTAAAACGATCTAATATTACATATAATACTTTTTTAAATAAACTTACATCATATCCTTCAACCGGCATTGCAACAGTTGAAACCACAGCCGAAATCATTGCTTTTCTGGCAGCAAGCCTGGCAAAAAAATCAGCCCTTCCACCCTGGGAGTGGACAATCTGTATGTTGTTTTCTTTCATAATCTTGGTTAACTTACAAATATTAAATAAGTTAAACATATTTCTAAGATTAATGTGCAAGATGTTTGCGGAATTTTTTATTTCTTCTACAAATTTCCCGCGTGGCATACAGACGACATAAATTTCATATTTTTCCTTATCCAGCCCGTTGATAATCTGGGCAAACGACCTTTCGCCTCCGCCAAAGAAAACATTTTCAATTATATATAATATCTTTGTTTTCATTCGTTTTTATTAATCAATCTTCTGGCTCGTTCTTTTGCCCCAAATTAAAAAAAGTTTCAAAATCCAGAAAGCATTACCCAGGATAATAATAGCCAAGAAAGCAAGATGTATGCGGTTTAGAAATGCGCCCAGGATTAATATAAAACCTTGAGTCTCTCCGCCAAACATCAGGTAAGCTGGCTCAATATCAATCTTAAAAATCTGTTTAATCTTTTTGCGTAAATTAGTCCGGGCTTGAACTGCTATACTATGAGTAACTGAATGGCTAAGTATAGACCTGGATAACAAAAGAACGTTGTTGAGCATAGTCATAGTAAATAAAACTAGAAATCCAAAGACCCAGGCAGAGATATCATAAGTTTGCCGGTAAAGGCCAAAGCAAAGGCCTAAAACCACAAACACATCTTTGAATATACCGACAAGGCTGTCTAACAATTTACCAAACTCTGATTCCAGGTGTTTTAAACGAGCTATCTCTCCATCTACGCAATCTAATATTGAATATAAAAATAGGGCGATTGCACCCAGCTTGAGATATAACGAGCTGCCGAAAGAAAACAAAAATGCGGCAGTTAATCCCAGCAACAATGAAATAATAGTTATCTGATTAGGTGTTAATACCGTTCTCACCAGGTATTTAGTAAATCTTACTGAAAAGAAGCGATAGACGAATCGAGCAACAAAGTCTTCAAGGCCCGGCGGCCTGGTAACCTGTTTTATTTCTTCAATTGTTGGTTTCATTGCATCCTTTAGCTTTCTTTTTCTTGTTTAGCCTTTTAGTTTTTTTAAAATTATCTCCAATTTTTTTCGGTTAAGCTTTTTAGGACCGCCATTGATTTTCTTGTATCCCATAGTTATTCTGGTAATCAATTTAATGTCCAGGTTTTTTATCTTCTGGGGAATAAATCGTTTTTTTAGAAATACAACCAGTTCTTCAGTTAAATTAAGATTGAACAATTCCGGCAGTCCCTTAAAATCCATATATTGAACAAAATGAGGAAGCAACATACCACAAGCTGCTCCATGGCTAATACCATATTTAATTGTTAATGCATAAGATGCGGCATGCACAACATTTGTTTTAGCGATAGCGATTGCCTGTCCTGCTAAATTTCCGGCAGTTATCAGAATATCTATATCTTTATTTTTAAAATATTTATTAATTAAATGGATGGCCTTTTTAGAATACCCTTTACTTTGCGAAGTTGCATTCTTGGACCAAAAAGATTCTATCGCATGAGACAAAGCATCAAATGTGGTTGATTGAAGAACTCTAAGGGGTAAATCTTTTGTGATATCATAATCCATTTTTAAAATAGGCCTTTTTGTTGGTACAGTTATTTTTTCTTTTCCCCAGACAGTAGCATAAGGAGTCATAGACGCTCCGGCAGCGGTGGTAGGAATTGCTATACACCTTTTGTTTTTAGAAATAATCTTTGCTGTATCTATTGCACTTCCGCCCCCAATACCAATAACAATATCTTTATTATTCTTTATATCCAATACCTTCTCAGTTGGCTGCCCACTAACTTCTAAGAACCTAACATCTCTATATTTCTTTGATATTAATTTTGCGTAACACTTTGTGTGCCTGCTATGAACGATTAGAGCTGATTGCATTTTTAAATCTCCTGGCAATCTGTTTAGGCAATATGGGAATCCTGGGAGCATCTCCCTTTTCTTCATTAACCTTTATCACTTTTGTATTTGGCGCAAGTTTAGAAAAATCAACAACATCAGAACAGGTGGGTTGCCCCCCGGTTGAGCTATGGCAATTGTTATCTAAGATATAGTGTTTAAGATTTTTGGGATTTAACTTTTTATGCAAGGCTAATGTTCCCAGAGACATAAAAACTTCTCCATCTCCAGATATGACAACGACTTTGTGCCTGGAGTTTATAGCTATCCCCAGGCCAATTCCTAAAGCATTTCCCATGCTGCCTAATACATAAAAATTTCTTGGCCTGTCTTTTACCGCGTAAAGTTCTCTTGAAATCATTCCTGTAGAAGATATGACTAATTCATCCCTTATATTCTTCATTATTTTCTTAATCGCATCTATTCGTTTCATTTCTACATTACCAACTTATAATTTCTATATTCTAACAATTTTAACAACTTCTTTGTTATTTTCCCCATAAAGGCATGATGTTCGGGCTTATTTCTAACACTGATTAACAAATCTATTTTAATGCCGTATGGTTTTAATAACGAAGTAATTACATCAACAATATTTCCCAAGCCACTATTTTGCAAAAATACAAGGGGCTTCTTTCCAGCCAGATAGGCCCCTACAGCCAAAGCCATAGCTTCATCTTCTCTTGTACAGGGAATATATTTTTTTATCCTATCTGTAAAATACTTCAGCTTTGAGCAGGGAATTCCAGCAATAAAGTTATATTTTTTCATTTCGCTCTATACCTCCTATCAATTTCATCTACTTCTCGAATCGGGGTTAAGTCTCTCATATCATCTAAGGTAGCTGATAATCCTTTTTCTATTGGACCGATACAATCGTGTCTTTTTATAAGTTTTAAACTCTCTCTTATGGCCTGAATTTTAACTCTTTCTGTCTGGTTGGCTAATACTATCATCGAGAACCCTGCATCAAATAACTTCCTGTTCGTAAGCTGGGGGAATTTAGTCGGCACTATAACTAAAGGGACGCTTAATTGCCATTGGCTTGGTATTTTCAGAGCCTCTTTACCGGTTGACTCCCTGCTATGCATAAGGACCATATCTGCTCCGCATTTAGCGTAATGTTTTGCCCTTTTAATAGCCTCTTGCATCCCATAACCTCTTATCAAGGCCTCTGTCCTGGCGATTATTACAAAATCCTTAGTCTTTTGTGCATCTTTGCCAGCCCTGATTTTTACACCATGCTCCTCCATAGACAGCAAAGGTAACTTCCCACCCCACAATGAATTTACTTTTGGAAAAATATTATCTTCTACACAAACCCCTGCGCATCCTATCTTTTCAAATTCCCTTACAGTCCTTATAAAATTATGAAGTCCTCCATATCCATTATCAACATCTACTATAACTGGAAGGGTACTAGCATCAACGATTGTCTTGGTTGTGTTTAACATTTCAGTCATAGTAATACATCCATTATCTGCTAAACCTAATCTCGCAGATGCTTCAAATCCAGAAACCCAAATCCCGTCAAATTCAGCCTCCTCTATCAACTTTGCAGTTAAAGCATCGCCCGCGGAAACTATCACAATTTTCTTCTTCTTTTCTAATAAATATTTGAGTTTTTTCGCACTTCTTATTTCTTTTAGCAGCTTTGTAGTGCTAATATAGGGATAACATTTAACCTGGACAACTTTACATAATCTCCTTCTTTCTGCCTTCTCATACAAAGGCGGAAGCCAATCATCCCCATGAACAGCTATGTTTACCTTAAATTTCTTCAAATTTTCAAACATCGTTGGTTTTCTAAAATCCATACAGTCTTCTATAACCATATCAACTTCTCTTACAGATTCTATTATCTTTTTCCTATCTTCAAAAGGCACAATAGGTTCTCTTTTGTATCTCTTAGTAACATCATCTGGGTGCAGGCCGATAATCAGAAAATCCCCTAATTTCTTTGCTTTTTTTATAAATTCTAAATGCCCCCGATGAAACAAATCACCAGACATGGTTGCATAAACTATTTTCTTCTTTTTCATTTTTGTTCCTCCCATTATTCTTATTTATTTTTTGTAGCAATGATTTCGACAGCGTGAGAAAATAGCAGCGAAACAGGATTACAAAGTTTTACTATTTTTTTAATATAAATTTTCATTATGGGCAATATGTCCTTTCTGCTCTTCAAAGAAAAATTTTTAAATGGATAAGTATTACATGTAAAAGGCGGTATTATTTTGGCTTGGAAGCCAAAATTTGTTAGCAATTTTATTAATCCGTAAGGATTTAATTCGGCTTCTGGAATTTGTCCTGAGTAAGGATGCCTAAATTTAAAAAGAGGCTTCTGTGTAATCTTCCCTTCTCTTAAAAAATCTTCTACTGCCCTGGGTATCTGTTGACCATACATTCCCTGGGTTTCTTTTGCTAAAAATACTAAATCCTCATTCTTAATTAGAGGGTAGTGTTGTTTGATTATTGCTTTTCTCATTTCAAAATAAGAAGAAGGCTGAATAGTGGTATCAACATGCCCAAATTCAACACTTTTCCAAAATTTGCGGCGAAATATCCTTCCGCCAATATTTAAGGAATTATTACTCATGGCAATATACAATCTCCCCTTTTTCTTTAAAACTCTTCTAACCTCAACGAAAAAAGAATTTAAATCTCTCAAATGACTAAGAACCCCTATAGCAATTACAATATCAAAAGAGTCATTTTTATGTTGTAAATTTAGAACATCGCCAACCTCGGCTCGAATATTTTTCAATGTGGGGTCAAGCCTCGATATTAAATTACTAAATACTCGTATCTTATCCCTATCTTCGTCAATTCCAACTATCTGGCTAACGCCCAATAAGGCCATAGATAGGGCTATTAATCCAAATCCGCATCCAGTATCGAGTACTCTCTTATCTTCTGCTTCTATAATTTGAAAAATATTTTTTACACCCAGAAAATATCTTTCAAATTTATAAGGATCTTTAAAAAAACTTTTAAAATATGTATAAAACCGAGGAGAAAAATCACGGGAAATTTGTTTTTGATTATCAAATAAAAATATATCGTTAATTTGATAGAATCTTGGATCTTTTTTCTCAACTAAGATTGCCATGGACTACTTATTTTTTATCTCGAATAGATAACGCTCAATCTCGCTTACCCTTTTCTGCCAGGTATATCCTTGCTCAACAGCCAATCTTCCCCTCCTGCCCATTTCTTTTCTTAATCCCTCATCTCTAATGAGCCTAATAATTGCTTCAGCAACTGCCTCTGGATTATCAGAATCCACTGAAATCCCTGCACCAACTCCCTCTACAAAATCACCATAGCCCTCAACATTACTGGCAATTACTGGCTTACTGCAGGCTAAATATTCATATAGTTTTATAGGATTACCCGGATCTGTCCGAATGGGTTTAAAAAAGACGACACAGATATCAAAAGTATTAATGTAAATTGGCACCTGGCTAAAAGGAACAGTACCAGTAAAAAGAAAAGCGGCTTCAAGGCCAAGCTCTCTTACTTTATCAGACAATACTTTTTCCATTCTACCTTTACCAACAATAATAAACTTGACATTTGGTATCTCCTTTAAAATTAAGGGGGCAGCCTCAATTAAATAATCTATTCCCTGATAAGCAAATAAACTTCCTACAAAACCAATAAAAGACTGATTCTCCTTAAAACCTAACTGTCCTCTTGCTTCTTTTGTATCAATTGACCTGAATATCTCAGTGTCAACTCCGTTTTTAATGACTGTTATTTTATTTTGAGAGACATTGTGTCGAATTTGAATATCATTTTTCAAAACCTTAGTGACTACAAAAATCTTGCGGGCCAGCTTTACGTACATCCTTTCAGAAAAATTAACAAGAGAAATTAATGGAGAAAATTTGTATTTCAATCTTAGCTCTTCGGTAACAATCCCGTTGATATAAAGGAAAAGTGGGCAATTAAATATTTTACTTGCTAAAAAAGGCCCCGAATCAAGACTGGCCCTAAAAGACAAGACTACATCGGGTTTAAATCTCAAAAAAAACAGTATAAAATAAAAAGGAGATAGGAACAAATAGGAAAGAAATCTTAGAAGAGGGAAATTTAAAGTAGAAATATATCTTATATTCAGCTCATTAGCGTTATCATATCTTTTTATCAATGGAGCACAAAGTTGAACATTATGTCCGAGT
>DAOWIN010000057.1 GCA_030640885.1 Candidatus Omnitrophota bacterium | reverse complement strand
GAAGCAATAGAAAAAGGACAAAAGGAAAAAAGCGGAGTAATTTTACCAGAAGAAGAAGTTGATTTTTCCACAACAGAAATTTTGGGAGGGCAAACAGAAGGAGAAGAACCAAATCCATATATTACAATTCAAGATGGTTTTGATAAATATGGCAGTCCAAAATATAAAGCAGTTAAAAATCCTGAATATGAGCGGTGGGAAAAAGCACGAGAGGGAAAAATAACTGCTAAAACAGAAACTATAAAAATGGGTGAGAAATCTAAGGCAAGTTTTAAAAGTGCTGTGGCTATGTTTTCTGGAATTGTTGCTCAAACAAAAGCCCAACAAGAGGAACAAAAAGGATTAGGTCTAATTCCGGGATTGAAAGGGAAAGCTATGGCAGGACTTAAACGACCTGAATATTCTCGCACGGCTGCGGCTTATGGGCAACGAGTAGAAACGGCAATGAGAATGAACTCTATTTTGACAGGACAAAATCGTGTAATAAAAGGTGTAGTCAATATGATTTTTAATAGTTTGCCCGGACAATTTGACCCTGAGGAAACTGCGGCAGCTAAAATAACACAATCCATTACTAATGCTTATAAAATAACAAAAGCGTGGGAAAGAGCCGGATTGACACCAGAAGAATTAAACAAAATGCCTTCTTCCAAGATGAAAATAGGTGGTAAAGTAATAAATGTTGTAGATACTCCTTTACCAGAATACTCGCTTACAACAGACGAAGAAGCAGAACTTGATAACATAATTGATGATGTATTAAGAACTCCGATGACGCAAGGAAGAAAATTTTTAGGGGAAGAGGAAACTAACAATTTTAACAGTGTTGAAGAAGCGGAAGCGGCTAATCTGCCTGTAGGGACTGAAATAACAATACGGGGCAGAAAAGCAGTAATAGAATAATGGCTATAAAATTTTTAGATGAAGAACCTATCGTCGAAAGAAGTGGCAGAATAAGATTTATTGATACTCCAACAACTATTGAAAAAAAACCAACAGAAACTCGTCGGGGTTTATTTGGTCTTGAGAAAACTGAAAAAAGAATTTCTGAAAGAACGCAGGCACCTGGGGCTTGGGAAAGATTAGAAAAGGAAACTGCTCAACCTTGGCAATGGCAAAAACATCCTGTTAAAACGGCAATAAGCGCTACACATAGAATACCGGTAACGGGTTTAAAGGCAATAGGATTAGCAGCAGAAAGAATTGAAGCTGCAATCGCAAATCCTTTAATGAAAATTCAAGAAACGGACTTAGAAGAAGCAGGATGGATTTCAAAAATACCAGCTACTGAAATTGTAAAAAATCCAGAATTAAATAAAAAACTTGCTAATTTACGATTTAAATTTGCTCAAGAATTAGGACAAGAAACTTGGAAAGGGTTAACAGGCAAAAGAAAAGGAGAATTGGGTGATCTTCCGCGGAGAGTAGGAGTTCCCGAACCGCTTTCGGCTGCTATAGGTTTCTTTTCGCTAATGGGCATTGCAAATGTAGTAACTAAAGGAAAATTAGTTTCTTCCGCTAAAACAGCAGAACGGATTGTAAAAAGTAAATTACCTCGCGCAATGGGTAAAAATTACGCTCTGGATAGGTCTAAACTTGCCGCTAAAGGATTAGATGATTTATATGAAGGGGTAAGCAAAGAATATGATGATGTATTTAAAAAAATAGCAGATAGACCAGTTAACTTAGAAAGAGTTCAGGAAGTTATTGATGATTTACCACAAATGGTAGTGAACAAAATATCTAAAAGCAAACTTATAACGAAATTATCTGATGGCACTATGCAACCAAATTTGAATAATCTTAAAATCATTAAAAACATTATTAGCAGAACAATACCGAAAAAGGTATTAAATGGTTCGCAGGATGCCGATATGTTTCAAGGTAATATGAAATATAATTTATCAAAAATAAGACAAATTATGGTAGAAGGTAATCCTGAATTGCAAGCAATAAATAAAACTTATGCTAAATTTATGAAAATGAATAATGTTGTAAAAGGTGTTTTATATAATAAAGGAAAAGGTATTGTAGTTTCTAAAAAACTGATAAATTTATTTAAAAAAAGCGGAGAAAGAGGGGAACAGATATACTTTGAAAAATTTGCTTCGCAGTGGACGCAAGCATCTCAAATAATGAAAGATATTATTAAATTTAATAGACGACAAGCATTTAAGAAAGGAACACTACGAGCTGCTCGCTGGATAGGTATAGGCAGTGGTGGAGCTTTAGGAGTAAGAAAAGTATTTGGTGGCGGTGGCAGTGGTGGAAGTTATGGAGAATAAAAATTTAATATCCTTTATTCATCTCTTCACTCCATCCTTTTTCAAAAGCGAAGATACCGATTATAACTAAATAAATAATTGCAAATAACCAAAATGGCATAATCATCACCTGTAATAAGTATACCATATTTTAAGAGAAAAAGCAAGAGGGAGAAAATAATGAGATACACACCGCCAGAAATAAAAGGGAGAACAATGGATATTAGTAAAATTAAAATAGGTGATAGCGTTTACGTTAAAAGCAAAGGTTGGACATCTAAACTTATAGCTTTTGTCTCATCTGGTGGGAAACAAGGAGTTAAGGCAGAATTTATCCCCAGCCACGAAGCAAGAGTTTATAGTATTGACAACAAAGGAGTAAAGCTGATTGAAGTGATTTTTGGTGGGAAACGCTTTTATTATCTTAAAAATTATCTTAAAAAAAAATCAATAGTATGCGTCAAGAGAGACAAAGGAATTAACGAATATCAAGCAAGAGAATTAGTTGGATATTTAGTTCGGCTTGATGTTGGAGGTTACGATTGGAAGTTGTTTTTTGGATTAGGGGTTCGGGGAGTATTGAGAAAAGTATTTAGAGGCAAATTTAAATTCAATTGGGTTAGCAACACTTTAGATGATAAGATGTGTTTTATTTGTTCGGAGTTCTGTAATAATGGTAGACGATTTGTGGGATTGAAAGTGAACGAAAATGAGACGCCTTACGATGATTATAGAAAAATACCCGCTGAACTTATTGCAAACAACGCTTAAGTTTTCTTCAAAAAAAAGGAGGGATGATGGCAAACGGAAATAATGGAAAGAGTTCTTCAATAATTGGCGGTATCTCAATAATGGGATTTGTTGGGCTATTTGTGCTATTCGGACACTTAGCAACTCCTCTTAAAGCTGCCGATTTACAACTTCAGAAAGATAATTTGCGTCTTGAAAAACAATGCGAGCGGGTAGAGAAAGATGCTGAAAAAAACAGAGAAGAGCTTGCAGGAGATATTACAGAAATTAGAGAGGATGTCGGGAAGATTAAGGACGGAATGAATGATATGCAATTACAGCAAAGCAAGAAATTTGGCGAGATTTTGCTTCTGCTTGAAAAAAGATTGCCGAGCGAAAAGAAGGTTTATCGGAGCGAGGATCTGATATGAAAATACTTTTAATGGTTTTAGCGTTGATGTTATCCGGCTGTGCTGTGTCCGGTCAGATAAAAGATGATGGAACAGTAATTCTAAGAGGGTGGGGAGCTCAAAAAGTTTCGTTTCCTTGTGGGACTACAATTGAAAAACAGGAGCCATTGCACGTGCCTGATTCTATCTTAACAACCAAATGAATAATCTACTAAACAACGCAGTGCAAAGAGCCGGGCAAGACGAGGCAAGCCGTGGAGAATGGAAAGATTATACAAAATGTCCAATTTGCAACAAAGCAGTTTTAAAATCTGACTTAAAAATATCAAAAAAAGTCAGGATGTATATTTGCTCTAAATGCAGACGGATTTTATAAAAAGCGAGGCAAGAGGACTTTTACATTAAAATAAAAAAAAAGAACCTGTCTGTTTTGAGGGTTCAAATTATTGACAGAAAAGTAAGTTCCGTTTTGTCTCGCTAAAATTAAAATGGGAATAGTTAGGTGGATATTGATTGTATGTTTTTTGGTGTTTATTTGGTTAGGGCAAATGGTGGCCATTAAGCTATTGTTGACGCTTATGGCGATAGCGTTTGAAGTAAATAGCAGAAAATATAACAAAATCTGCTTAAAAATGAAGCATTAAAG
>DAOWIN010000152.1 GCA_030640885.1 Candidatus Omnitrophota bacterium | reverse complement strand
TAAAACCATTCATTATTATGCCAAACCCGCCGAATCTTTCGGCTTTGGAAAAGGACTATTTTGCTACTTTGTTCTGATTCATTTTTCATAATCAATCTTGCTTTTTAGAAGGATTTAATTTTTTCACCTCATCTGCTTCACCCAAAAAATTCTCTTCTGAAATCACATTTCGTCCTATCTCTTTTTCCGTTTCCTCTCTTGCCTTACCCGCCACGCCGCCACCGCGTTTGGCAACCTTTTTATTTTGCGGCATTCCTTTTGGTTTTTCATTTTGCGAAATTTCCGTTGTTACTTTTTCGCCAAGCATAGTAAAAATCAATTCTAAATCAGTCATATTGTCACGCAAATTTGATTTGGATTTTTCCGGAATATTCTTGAGCTTTCTATATTCGCTCGGCGTTATTCCAAATGTGGCTTTGGAAATTTCAGCAGTTAAAATGGAGTAATCTTTTTGGCTTTGTATTTCTCGCTCTTTCCATTCGCCAGTCAGATTTTGCCTAATAGCCATTCCACGCAGCCGCTTGTCTATCCAATCTTTCGGATACCCCTTTTTTCTCGTATATTTCTTTCATCCGCTCTTGAGCAAGTTCAGGATTTTCTATTTCATCAAGCCGTTCTTTCCCAACCTTGGCTAACCAACGCTTAAAAGGTTCAGCTTTGGGAGATGGAATTGATTGAATAATGCGAAAAACATCTTTGGTACTTCCTGTAAGCATTTTTCTCTTTTTGCCTGTTTCGGTTAGCATTTCTACCTGGGGACAATTTGTCCCTAGGTAAACTCCCAACTCTTCATCTCTTTTACGAATCTTTTTTAAATAATCCGTTGGATTGGCGCTTTCTGTTAGAACCTCTACTATATCCACTACCGAATAAAACCATTCATTATTATGCCAAACCCGCCGAATCTTTCGGCTTTGGAAAAGGACTATTTTGCTACTTTGTTCTGATTTATTTTTCATAATCAATCTTGCTTAAATTGTTTCATAAACAGGTAAATTTTTTTTGCCATAGTTATTCCATTAAATCATCAAAAGCAACGCCGAGAACAGAAGTATCTCGGCGAAGTAGAATGGTCGGGGTGAGGAGATTTGAACTCCTGACCTCACGGACCCGAACCGTGCGCGCTACCAAACTGCGCTACACCCCGAATTTCTTCTTAATTTTATCTTTTATATACTCTCGACCTTTACCTGTTTTAAGAAATCTCTCGTGTTTTATAGCTTTGGATTTTGTAGGAAAGACATCATACAATAGCAATTCCCAAGGGCCTCGATTAGAAGTGTATTTTTTTCTGTTGCAAATAGTATTATGCTCGAAAATTCGCCTTTCTAAATTATTTGTATAACCTACGTAGTGTTTACTATCTTTTTGGCTTTCTAATACATAAACATAATACATTCCACTGACCTTCCGCCTGAGGCGGACGCGCTACCAAACTGCGCTACACCCCGTTATTTTTAGGTCAATTAGATATTAGAGCAATTAGACATTTCTTTTCTTCACCTCTACCTCCCCAACCAACTGCCTTATTGGGAAAGGAATGTTAATATTTTGTTCAATAAACTTCTGGTTAATTGCCATATTTATATCATCGGTGATTGCGAATTTATTGGTATAACTATCAATCCAACAAATCAATAAAAAATCCAAAGAAAAATCGTTGAATTTTCTAAAATAAACCTTTGGCTCGGGCTTATTCAAAATCTCGGGAAGTGTACGGGCAATACCCAACAAAATATTTTTTACCTTTTTCAAATCACTGCCATAAGCCACGCCAATAGGAATCTTCAATTTTAGCTTTGGGTCGGGATAAGAGAGATTGATAATGCGATTTTTAGCGATTTCGGCATTAGGAACTACAACCATTGTGTGGTCTAATGTTAAAACCTTTACACTGCGCAAGCCAATCTCATAAACATCGCCAACCTCTCCGGAAGGAATCTGGATTCTATCTCCAATCTGAAAAGGACGGTCAACAATAATTCCCAATCCGGCAATCACATTTCCTAAGGTCTCTTGCACAGCCAAAGCAATGGCTAAAGAAGCTACTCCTAATGTTGTTACCAGTGCCTTAATATCATATTTGAAATGCTCCATTATAATCAAAGCCGCAATCATAATTATTACCACTTTCAAAAGTTTTCGCAAAAGAGGAATAAACTGGTCATCAAATTTACTTTTGGTTTTAGGAGCAACTTCTTTAGCATACCAATTAAGAACCGCTTGGCACAGAGAAAGGATTAGATAAACCCCTGCCAAAACAGTAAATACAAAGAACGCTTCCTTAAAAAAGATAATTAACTTATCTGGCAAAGGCAATTGTCCGATTGCAATGTAGATTCCGACCCCGAAGATAATTAAAAACAATGGTCTTTTTAAAGAGACGATGAGTAAATCATCTAACTCTGTCTTTGTTTTCTTAGCCAATTTAGCTATCTTTTTTGTTAAAATATAAATTACTAACTTGGCTAACAGTAACGAAATAATAATAATGCCTAAAAAAATGCTAAATTCAATAATCATTTTCCCTCCATATCAATCGGGTAACGGGTAACGGGTTTCTGCATCTTGCAGCTTTTTCTTTTCTTTTTTTGCCTGCAGCGTGAAGCGTGTAGCCTGCAGCGTGAAACGCGCAGCGCGTTTCACCCCACCGACACCAGCCCCCATCTATCCCCCAATCTTTCTCTCAACTCCTGTTTTATTAGTTGATGCTCGGGCAAAGACAGGCAATAATCCTTTTGAACCAACTCATCTGCAAAAACCTTTGCCCTCTCCATTATCTTCACATCCTTTAAAATGTCGCCGATTCTTAACTCCGGCAACCCGTGTTGGCGCTGGCCAAAAAACTCTCCTACGCCTCGTTGTTGCAAGTCATCTTCAGCAATCTGAAAGCCGTCTTGCGACCGGACAATAGAATTCAATCTTTTCACTCCTTCTTCTGTTTTGGGATTTGCCAATAAAAAGCAATAGGATTTAAAAGAACCGCGCCCAATTCTTCCTCTTAACTGATGCAGTTGGCTCAAACCAAAATGCTCAGCGTCTTCAATTACCATTATTGAGGCATTAGGAATATCAAGACCGACTTCAATAACTGTCGTAGAAACAAGAATATCTATGTGCGGCTTTTCTTTCCCGCTAAAGCGGCGCATTACCTCGTCTTTTTCCTCCTTCCCCATCCTCCCATGCAATAACCCCAAATTCAAATCGGCAAAAATCTCTTTCAAATATTCAAAATGCTCTTCTGCATTTTTTAATTCTATTTTTTCCGACTTTTCAATAAGCGGATAGACAATGTAAGCCTGCCGTCCTTTTTTTATTTCCTCGCGAATAAAATTATACAATCCCTCCCTCTTCTTTTCTTTGAGCCAATAAGTAGAAATAGATTGTCTTCCGCTTGGAAGTTCGTCAATTAGCGAGATATCCAAATCTCCATAGACAGTCAAAGCCAATGTGCGCGGGATAGGAGTAGCGCTCATAATCAGGCAATGCGGCCTCGCTCCTTTTTTCCCCAGCTCTGCTCGTTGTTGGACACCAAATTTGTGCTGTTCATCAATGACCACCAAGCCCAAATTTTTATACTGGGCATCTTTTTGAATTAAAGAATGGGTGCCGATAATTATATCTATCTCTCCCCCGCTAATCTTTTTTAATACTTCTGCTTTTGTTTTGGGCGATAATTCAGAAATAAGCAAACCAATATTAATATTTAAAGGCAGGAGAATCTTTTGCAGGGTAAAATAATGCTGTTCGGCAAGAATCGCAGTCGGTGCCATAAACGCCCCCTGATATCCTCTTTCTAAAGCCAAAAGTAAAGCGTAAATAGCGATGACTGTTTTGCCTGAACCAACATCTCCCTGAATCAATCTATTCATCGGCTGCTCGCCGGCGATGTCTTTTTCAATCTCTTTGATTACTTTTTGCTGAGCGGCAGTAAAGGTAAAAGGAAAAATCTTTTTGAACTCTTGGGCTAAATCCTTTTTGACTGTCTCCTGCTTTTTCCTCCCCGTAAAACTCTTTTTTAGATAATGCCGCCGCAAAGCAATTCCTACCTGCAAAATAAAAAATTCATCAAATACCAATCGCTCTCTTGCTCTTTTTTGCTGAAAGAAATTTTGGGGAAAATGAATATTTTTTATCGCCTGTTTTATATCTATTAATCCATCGCTCTGCTTAATATCAGCCGGCAAAATATCTTTTGCTAAATGGGAATATTCATCTACAACCTCTTTGGCTATTTTGCGGAAAAGCCGTTGATTTAGATTCTGAGTCAAGGGATAGATCGGCACAATCCGTCCGCTGTGTATCTTCTCACTATCATCAGAGATAATCTCATAGTCCGGAGAATTCATCTGCAAGGTGCGAAAAAGGCGGACCTTGCCGCTGAGAATAATCTTATCACCAACTTTAAAAAATTTCTTTAGATAATTCTGGTTAAACCATGTGGCATAGATAACCCCTGTGCCATCGCTCACTGCTAATTGAAATATATTCAGTTTGCTTTTGGTGGAACGAATCCCCAATGTGCGAATCTCTCCCTGAACCGTTTCAAAATCCCCTATGTTAACTTTTGAAATTGCTTTAATACAACTTCTATCTTCATAGCGGCGGGGAAAATAATAAAGCAGGTCGCCAACAGTGAAAATACCGCAACGGTGAAAAAGTTTTAGCCTTTGGGGACCTACCCCCTTTACATATTGCGCCGAATCAGATAAATGTTGCATTTTTTCTGCTTTTGTGGTATTATATTCAAGTTGTAAGCTACAAGTTTCAAGCTTCAAGCAAGAAACCTAAATCATAAAATTTCTTTTCCTTTTTTTGCTTGCAACTTGTAACCTGAAGCTTGAAGCCTATTTCGAGGAGGCCATGTCTAAAATATGTGAAATTTGCGGAAAAAAGCCATTAGTGGGTAATAAGATTTCCCGCCGCGGATTGGCAAAAAAAAAGGGAGGGATAGGTAAAAAAATTACGGGTATTACACGCCGCCGTTTTCTCCCCAATCTGCAAAATGCAAAAACTGTTGTTAATGGTACGCATAAAACTTTAAAGGTTTGCACTTCGTGTATCAAGGCCGGGAAGGTTAAAAAATAAGCTGCAAGCTTCAAGTTACAAGCTACAAGCAAGAAAATTTAAGAACGCCACAAGCTGCAAGTAAGATTAAGATAGAAGTTTTAATTCTTGGTCTTGCTTGAAGTTTTTCTTTTTCTTGCCTGCAGCCTGTGGCTTGAAACCTGTAACCTTTTTCCCTTCCTTAATCATATCCATCAGCCTTCTCTCTGCCGGACAAATATATTCGCAAGCCCCGCATTCAATGCAATTATCTACATTTAATTCTTTTGCTACATTCCACTTTTGTTTCTGCGTGGCTAAACTAATTAAGGAGGGATTTAAGTCTACGGGGCAGGCTTCTACACATTTTCCGCAGTGTAGACAGGGATTTTCTTCCTTCATCTCATTTTTTCTTCTTGCCCAGCGAGAATGTTTCAAAAACAAAACCCCGCTGGTTCCTTTAACCAAAGGAACTTCTAAACTCTGTTGAGCTAAACCCATCATTGGCCCCCCCATAATTACCCCCGACGGCGTCTCCTTAAAACCCTTGCATTCTTTTGTTAATTCTTTTAAAGGGGTACCTATTCTAACCCTAAGATTTTCTGCCTGCCGGAGAGCATCGCCGCTAAAAGTAGTTATTCGTTCATAAAGGGGTTTTCTCAAATAAACTGCTTCATAAATAGCAAAAATTGTGGCTACATTATTCACCACTACCCCTACTTCATAGGGTAGACCCTTAGGAGGTACCCTTCTTTTCAAAATTGCCTCAATAAGCTCCCTTTCTCCACCTTGAGGGTATTTTGCCTTTAAAACCTTTATTTCTATCTCTAAAGACTGGAAATGGCTTAATCTTTTAATTGCATCTTTCTTATTATCTTCAATACCAATATAGCCCTTTTTAACCCCTAAAACCTTCATCGCCAACTTCATTCCCTTAATAATTTCCTCTGTTTTTTCTAAAATCAAGCGGTTGTCAGTGGTTAGATAGGGTTCGCACTCTGCCGCATTCAAAATAAAATATTCTACCTTTTTGGGCGGTGATAGTTTAACAGCTGTAGGAAAACCCGCTCCCCCCAATCCCACAATTCCGGCAGAGGCAATAATTTCTTTAATTTCATCTGTCGAAAATAAATCAGCATTTTCCCCAATCTTCAAAAACTCCTTTTCGTCTTTGCCATCGGATTCAATAATTATTGATAAACTCTTTCCTTCGGCGGGATGAAAAAAATTCTTAATATCCTTTACCTGCCCAGAAATAGAGGAATGAACATTAGCGCTAACCTTTCCCGCCGCCGCACCAATTTTTGTCCCTGCTCTTACTTTATTTCCTATTTGGACAATAGGCTGAGCAGGAGCTCCGATATGTTGGCTTAAAGGAATAACAACGCGGGAAGGTAAAGAAGCGTTTTTGATAGGTTTGTTTTGGGTAAGATATTTAAAGGCGGGAGGATGAATACCGCCGCGAAAGGTCGCTTTTATCGCTTTCATATCTTTTCTGTTGCTTCGCTGAGAAAAAATTTTCCATTTTCTATCCACCATTTTAGAATATCGGCAATCTCCTTTGCTTTATGATAACTGGATAAAGAAACGGTGGGAATCTTCTTGCCATCTATAACAACCTTCCCGCTTCTCAGCTCTCTATAATTCACCTCGCCCAAAATCTTGTCTTGACCATTGGGACAATCCGCGCTGTAATCGACAACTTGCGTATAAATATCTTCGTCTTTCACCGCGGCGTATTTTATTACATCTTCATCAAGAACCGGAATAGGAATGCCAATACCTAGCATTAAAGTTGCTCCATAGCCGGGAAAAGAAGCACCTCTCAACCATTTGCTTTCCATCTGTTTCAGGTCCCCATCAACCCTTAAACTTACTGCCGGCGAAACAGGAATATCATTTTTTCTTTTTACATTTAAACTGCTTTGCGTCCCCCTTCCAAAAACATAACCAACCCCTCCCCCTAAAAATATTTTTGTGCCAATAGTAATTGTGCGGTAGAAGGGATCATTTAACAACGGCGATAACTGTCCGGCGCTACAATAAGCAATATTGCCTAAATTTGGTTTAAGCGCTCCCATATAAGTATAGATTATCTTGGAAGACAGGTTCGCTGCCGCATTATAATTTTGACAACAATTTCGCGGATTGGTCAAAATGGCATCGTTGAAATCTTTTAAGCTAACAACCTTATTTAATTCTTTGCAGGGATAACAATCAGTACCATAACCTATCGCCTTTAATTTAACTTCTTTGCCCGCCAATAAATCCTCAATAAGATGTCCGCCGCCGTATCTAAACCCGCCGGGATAATGCTTATTCAAAGGGTCATTATTCGGAAGCTGTGCTGCTCCTAAATAAAGATCGCCGGCGGCTAATCCAGCATAAAGCTCAACATTATTTAGCCAAGCCTTTTGAACCTTTATCTTTGGTTTGGACTGTTTTAGGTTTAAAAAAACACCGGAGGAACACATCGGGGCAAAGGTGCCGGTAGTAACTACATCAATCTCCTCTGCCGCTTCTTTGATGCCTTTTTCATCAGCGATTTCTGCGATTTCTTCGGCATTTACCACTACAACCTTTCCTGCTCTAATTTTTTTATTAATCTCAGCAATTGTTTTCATATTCAGGCTGCAGGCTACAAGCCTCAAGTTTCAAGTTTCAAATTGAAAGCTTTAGGCTTTGGATAAATTTGTTAATCATCTTACTTAGTTTTTCATATTCACTGAGAAAGTAATCAAATTTTTCTTTACTCTTCAAAGAATCTGTTCCAAACAAAAGCCCCAAATGTTCTTTCGTTTCGTCACAAGAGGAATGAGCATAAATCATAAATTTTAAATAATCCTGCTGATACACTTTTCTTCCGAAACCTTCAACAATAGTTGAAACAACACCTTTAGATGATCTTCTAATTTGAGACCCTTCTTCATATATTTCAAACTTTGGCAGCTCTCTTAAAGTCATCTTATGAATCTCAACCGCCAATTTATGCGCCAATTTATAAATCTCTAGATCTTTATAACTCTGTATTATTCCTCCTTTCCTGCAACCTGTGGCTTGCAACCTGTGGCTTGCAACCTGAGAAATTCCGCCGCCGCCTCTGGTTTAACAATGTTTATAAAAATTCCTGAACCTAATTCATAACCGCCAATAGGAGTTAATCGCGGCAAAATCTGCAAAAACCAATGCTTCGCTTGCTTATCAGCTGTGTTTTCAAAATAACTGTGGATAATATAGTTATAATCCGGATTGTCTAACTTGGAATAGAATTTGAATAAAATTTGGGGTAAAATTTTTGCCAAATCTTTTGTTTCTTCAGCAGAAATATTCCCAAAAGAATGCTGGTGTCGAGTGGGGAAAATCCAGACCTCAAAGGGCGACTGGGAAGCGTAAGGAGTAAAGGCAGTAAAATATGGAGTGCTTAGGATAATTCTTTCTTTCTTTTCTATCTCCTCTTTTGCTAAAACACAATAAAGGCATTTCCCTTGTTTCTGCCAATAATCTGTCGCATTTTTTTCCTGATTTCTAAATTTCTGAGATAATACAGGGACAGCGATTAACTGTGAATGTGGATGAAGTTTAGAGGCGCCGGTTGTCAACCCGTGATTACGGAAGATAGTAATCTGTTTGATTTTACTATTTGCCTCTGCGGCTAAATATCTCTGTTGATAGGCAAGGATAACCTCCTCTGCCTCTTGCGGTAATAAATTGGCAATACTCTTGCTATGGCTGGGGGTTTCAATAATTACTTCGTGAATCTCTTGAGCTGGAAATTTATTAGGAACTATGCGCACCCGCCAACCCGGGCTGTTGGCAGAGGTTTCTTTTTCACGAAAGGCAAAGGTTTCCGGCGGGGTCATCTTTTCATTACCCACGCAAAAGGGACAGGTATCAACTCGCTCTTGTTCCTCAGGAAGCTTCGCTGTCTTCTTCTGAAAATCTTCAGGCCGTTTTGCCCTCTCTGTGGCAATAATTACCCATTCATCAGTCAAAGGATTTTTTCTTAATTCAGGCATTTTGCTCCTCCCTTATTGCCTAAAATTATATCTCTGATTATAGGTTTTGTCAACCCCGTTAGAGTTTAAGAGTTTATGGAATTATAGAGTTAATTGGGCTTATGGAGTTAAACCCAATAAACCCAATGAACTCAACAAACCCAATGAACCCTTATAAAGTTGCACTGCAGCAATCATAAAATCTTTTTTTATGCAAATTAAATCTTATTAAAAACCAGACTTCTAACGGGGGCAAATAAAAATAGGGCGGTTTTGACCGCCCTATTTTTAATCTTCTATTTTTATCTTGTTCTTGGCTTTTTAACCTGGAGCGTGTGGCGTGCAGCCTGCAGCTTATTTTACACCCCTTCCAATACCGCCTGCTCTGCCTTTAACACATCCTGATATTTCTCAAAAAATCTTGTAGTTGGCTTAATTGCGGGAAATGTCTTACTTCTTTTAAAACCATCCACCATTTTTCTTATCTCGCCGGCTTCAATTTCACCTCTATAGACAGTTATTAACCAATCCTCAAATACTTCAAACCAAACACCGTAAACATCAATATCTGATAAATTTCTTAGCCAAAAGACAATAGCCACAAAGGGAGTAGATATTTCTCCCTCTTTTGGTTCGGCTATCATTGTTTTTAGATGAAACGAAAGATTATCGTGCCAATGTTTAGCAGATTTATCAACAACATCTAATGCAACAATATTCTGCTTTTCCCTCGCAATAATGCTTTGCTCAGCTCCTGATTCAGTGATGAAAGCAATTTTAAATCTAAACAGGGTGTGAATTACTTTAGTAATTGCCCGAGCAATTTCGCTATCTGAGGCAGGAACATTGGGGACTACTATTACCACAGGCGATGCATCTTTGTCTGCTTCCTTAAAAACAACATTCAGTTTATCAAACACCTCTTTAATTCCGGCAACCTTAAGATTGCCCCTCTTATCAAAGAAAACCCGATAGCCAATATAAAGTTTTCCTTTTTGCTTTATTATTGAATCCGCCTGAGTCATTCGTTTTAAATCCTGTATGGAAGCCTTGACAAACGGCTCAACTTCAACTTCAGTCAAAGCCTCAGCAAAAACCTCAGCATAGTTTTGCGGATTATTGAGATAATCAAGTTTTTCGCG
>DAOWIN010000156.1 GCA_030640885.1 Candidatus Omnitrophota bacterium | reverse complement strand
TAATGTCGTCTCACCCTGCATAACCTTCTCAAAACCATCTTCTTTTAAAGACCTCATCCCTTGAGAGATAGCATACTCTTTTATTTCATCGCTGAAACAACGTTTGGCAATCATTTCTTTCATCCGCTCATCAACAATTAAAACCTCTAAAATCGCTGAGCGGCCGTAATAACCTGTATTATTACATACTGAACAACCTTCTCCTTCATAAAATTTCTGGGAAGGATCTTTTAAATTCATGCGTTCTAAAACAGAAGGGTCTATCTTGACCTCCTTTTTGCAATGAGGACATATCTTTCTCATTAAACGCTGAGCTATCACCATCACCACCGCCGAAGAAAGCAAAAATGGTTCAATAGACATATCAATCAGACGCGTAAATGCGCTTGCTGTATCATTAGTATGTAAAGTAGAGAAAATTAACTGTCCGGTTAAAGACGCTTTAATTGCTACATCGGCTGTTTCTTGGTCGCGAATCTCACCAATCATAATTATATCGGGGTTTTGTCTCAACAGTGACCTTAAACCCTGCGCAAAATCAAAACCAATATCTGGCCGCGTAGGAATCTGGCTAATTCCTTCTAACTGATATTCGACAGGATCCTCTATGGTAATAATATTCCTACCGGGGGTATTTAATCCGTTCAGAACGGAATAAAGGGTTGTACTCTTTCCTGAACCGGTGGGACCAGTTATTAGTATTATCCCGTAAGGAGCACTAACACCTTTTTTAAATCTTTTGTAAGAGTAATCCGAAAACCCTAAATTTCGCAAGCCAATATTTATACTCTCCTTATCTAAAATCCTAAGCACCACTTTTTCTCCGAAGTTTATAGGAAGAAAAGAAACGCGAAAATCAATGTCCTTCTTTTCCGACTTTATACTAAACCTTCCATCCTGAGGAAGTCGGTGTTCAGTAATATCTAAATTAGACATAATTTTTAAACGCGCCAATATAGCTGATTGAGTTTGTTTAGGAATCTTTATCTTTTCTTGTAATCTTCCATCAATTCGGTAACGAATTCTTAACTTATCCTCATAAGGCTCTAAATGAATATCAGAGGCTCTATTTTTAAAACCTTGAGCAATAATGAAATTAACCATCTTTATAATTGGAGCCTGTTTGCTGCTCTCGCTTATTTTCTTAATATTCTCTTCTGTATCTTTTATTATTTCAACATCCTCTTCTGCTTCTTGAATAACCTCTTCTATATTTTCTTTCTCTTTTTCTTCGCTTTTATAGTATTTTTCTATTGCCGCTGAAATTTCGCTGGGCGCGGCAATTGCTGCTTTTATCTCACAATTGGTAGCTATTTTAAGGTCATCAAAAATAAACAGATTTAAGGGGTCAGCCATTGCCACTGTAATCGCATTGTCTGTTTTGGATATAGGAATAATTCTATATTTCTCTGCCAAATCAAAAGGAACACTTTCAAGCAAAGAAGGAGTAATGTCGCAATGAGAAAGATCAGCGCGAGGAATATTTAATTGTTGACTTAAACAAACGAGCAAATCCTCTTCTTTTATTAAATTATTATCAACTAAAATCTGACCGAGCTTTCCTCCTTTATTCTCTTGAATCTGGAGCCCCTTTTCCAAACCCTTCTGGGTTAGAAACCCGTTTTGGACTAACAAATCTGCTATTTTATCTTTTAAGATAGACATCTTCAGGCTACAAGTTACAAGCTACAAGTTTCAAGCAAGAAACCTAAACTGTAAGATTTTCTTTCTTTTTCTTGCCTGCAACCTGTAGCTTGTGGCTTGCAACTTACTCCACTGTTATTCTTAAAACTTCTTCAAGAGTGGTTATTCCCTTTTCTGCTTTTGCTAAACCATCCTGCCGCAAAGTAAGCATTCCTGATTTCACTGCCTCCTTCTGCACTTCTTTGTCTAATGCTTTTTTGCCGATGAGCTCTTTTATCTCGGGCGTCAATGATAAAAATTCCATAATTGCTACTCTCCCTCTGTATCCACTGTTCTCGCAATTATCGCAGCCTTTTCCTCGGAAAAAAACATTTTTATCCAGTCCTAATTCCTTTTGCTCCTCTGAAGAAAGAGTGTATTCCTGTTTGCAATATTCGCAAATTCTGCGCACCAACCTCTGCGCCCCTATGCCAATCAACGAAGAACTAATCAAAAAGGGTTCTACTCCCATATCTATCATTCGTGTTATCGCCTCCGAAGCAGTAGTAGTATGCAAAGTGGCAAGCACAAGATGCCCTGTAAGGGCAGATTTAATGCTGATATCTAAGGTTTCATAATCTCTAATTTCGCCAATCATTATTATATCGGGATCCTGTCTTAAAATTGAACGCAAAGCTGCAGAAAAAGTCAAACCAATATCCTGACGATAGGTAACCTGATTTATCCCGGAAAGTTGATACTCCACAGGGTCCTCGACAGTAACAATGTTTTTCTCCGGAGAATCAATATGTTTTAGTATTGAGTAAAGAGTGGTGGTTTTGCCTGTGCCTGTGGGACCGCAAACCAGCAACATCCCGTGTGGCTTTTGCACAATTTCTTTTAATCTACTCAAATTCTGTTCATTAAAGCCCAATTTATCTAAATCAAGGGTTAAGGCGCTTTTATCCAAAATTCTCAAAGCTACTTTTTCTCCAATATTAGAAGGAATAATTGAAACTCTGAAATCCACTTCCCGGCTTTCAATCTTTGCCTTAAACCTTCCATCCTGAGGAATGCGCATTTCGGCAATATTCAGATTTGCTAATACCTTAATTCTACTAACAAGGGCATTATGCATCCCTTTGGGAAACTTTCTTTTTTCTTTTAAAACGCCGTCTATCCGGCAACGCACTCTTGTTTTCTCTCCAAGAGGTTCAATGAGTAAATCATTCGCTTTATCTTTAGCGGCTTCTGAAAGCAACAGATTTATTATTTTTATTATCGGGGTTTCATAGGCTAATTTTTCTAATTCCTGTGTATCGACCTTTTCTTCCTTTCCCTGAATTAATTCTAATTTAAGCTCCTCAATATCCTGAGCAACCTTTCCCAGAGATTCTTCACTTAATTGCTGACAGTATTTTTCAATTGCTTGAGAGAGCTGAGCGGAAGTAGTAATTACAGTTTTTATTTCACAATTGGTGGCTATTTTTAAATCGTCGAGAACGAAAACATTCAGAGGATCATCAATAGCTACCGTAAGTGTTTTGCCTATTTTAGAAATAGGAAAAAAATGGTACTGTTGGATCATTTGGGGAGAAAGTTCTTTACTGAAAAGGGCGGGATTGATTTTAATTTTGCTTAAATTTAAAGGAGGAATATTCGAAATATCACTTAAAGCGGCAAGTAATTCTTTTTCTTTTACATAACCTTTGTCTACCAAAATTTTGCTTAGCTTTCCTCCTTCTTCTTTTTGCGTTTTGATCGTCTCTTCTAATTGCCGCAAAGTAAGAAGATTCTTCTCAATCAAAAGTTCATTTAATTTTTGTTTAAAAGAAATAGGCACTTTAATCTATGATTTCGGCTGCAGGTCCTGAAAAGTATCTTTTGGCGTCTGCTCTGTAATTGCTGTTTTATTCGCCTTAGCAAAACTCAATTCTGCAGTTTTCTTTCTTTCAAATTTTTCTTCGAAAGAACCATAATAATGTTCAATTGCTTTTTTTATATCCGTGGCTGTGCTTACAAAAGCCTGCACTTTGCACTTGCTAACATATTCAATATCTTCAATGGCTAACTTATTAGAAGGGTCAACCATCACTACTGTAAGTATTTTATCTATTTTATCTACAGGAACCACATAATACTGGCAAGCAAGATTTTTAGGAATAAGTTCAATAACATAGGATTCAATCTCGCAATTGCTCAAAGGAAGATAAGGATAGCCAAATTGGGTTGCTAAAGAAACAACAATTTGTTCCTCTGTTACATATTTAAGTCTTAACAAAATCTGCCCCAATAACCCGCCCTCTTCTTTCTGCACCTTTAAAGCTCTGTTTAATTGAGATTCAGAAATAGCCTTTTTTTCCAGCAATAAACGTCCTAAAGGCTTGTTGACAATACGCAAAGGCATAACTCTTTCTTAACTTTGGCAAATTCTTGCCAAAGTCCAGTAAATTCCAAGCACCAAGCACCAAATAACAAATAAATCACAAGCACCAAATTACAATTGACCCCATTAAATAAAATCCTTTGGATTTTAATTTACGAAGTAAATTATTTAACGGGGTGAATCTAAATAAAGAAAAAGAAAAATATTTAAGGTGATTGTTTTTGGTCATTTGGTCATTGAAATTTGGTCCGCCTCAGGCGGATGTAATTT
>DAOWIN010000060.1 GCA_030640885.1 Candidatus Omnitrophota bacterium | reverse complement strand
TTTCCCCTTGGCATATTCAATACGAATTTCTTTTGCATTTGCTTGCGAAAGCGGGGATAAAAGATACCAATGGATTTTTTGCTGAAATTTTTATGGCTAATGGAGTTCTTGGTTGTGGTGGCAAGAGTAATAATCAAAAAATAGATATTTGGGAGGCGATCGAGAAAAATACTGCTTGATTTTCAAGGGGATTTTTCCAGTTCTTAATGCACATAAGAAACATAAAAACGGACATTAAGGGTTCGTTGGGTTTGTTGAGTTCGTTGGGTTCATTGAGTTTAACTCCATAAACTCCATAAACTCCATAAACTCCATAAACTCCATAAACTCCATAAACTCTATAAACTCCATAAACTCCATAAACCCAAAGAGGGTTGACCCCGTTAGAAGTCCTGCCAGAAAAAATTTTCCTAATTTTTTCTATTGCTTAAAAAAATATCATTAAACATAAAACTTTTTTGCAATGATAAACTAAATTTTAGCAAAAACACGAACTTCTAACGGGGTTGACAGGTAAGTTTTTTTTTGCTACACTTTGTGAAAAAAGGAACAAATGAATAAAAAAGAAATCCACATAGAAAAGCAGGGTTTTCCCTCTGAAGCAATTAAAAGGTTGAGTTTATATTTGAGGAATCTAAAAAAATTGCGGGAGAAAAACATTGAACTCATTTCTTCGGCTGAGATAACCCAATTCTTAAATGTTACACCCTGCCAGTTTAGAAAAGACCTTTCTTATTTTGGAGGCTTTGGCAAAAGGGGCGTAGGGTATAATGTTGGAAAATTAATCGTTGAATTGGACAATATTTTAGGCACAAATAAGGAATGGAAAATAGCCTTGATTGGGGTAGGAAGGTTGGGAAGTGCTTTATTGAGTTTTGAAGGATTCTCTGAATTTAATATCAAAATAGCCTCTGCTTTTGATGTTGATGAGGAAAAGATAGGAAGAACTTTGAACGGAATTGAGGTAGAAAACATCAAGGATTTAGAAAGAAACATAAACAAAAGAAAAATCAAGATGGCTATTATTTGCACGCCTCCTGAGATTACCCAAAAGCTTGCAGATAGATTAACGGAAATAGGCGTTAGAGGAATATTAAATTTTGCCCCCATTGCTTTAAAAACATCCAGAGATACCTTTGTCTCTAATGTTGATATGGCTTGTGAGTTGGAGCGCTTAATTTTCTTTTTAAAAGGAGTAGAAGATGGACAAAAATGACAAATTAGAATGGAAAGCAAAGGTAGATGAAATTATTGAAAAGCAGGGCAAGACAAGAAATGCACTTTTGCCTTGTCTCAAAATTATACAAGAGGAAATATCTTATATTTCAGAAGAGGCAATTAATTATTTGCGAGAAAGATTAGATGTTTCTTCAGTGGATATTTATGGAACAATAACCTTTTATGGAATGCTGACCACTCAAAAACAAGGGGAATATGTAATCCGAATGTGCAATTCTCTCCCTTGCTATTTAAATGGTTCTCAAAAGATAATAAAAATATTAGAAGATGAATTAGGTATAAAGAGCGGGAAAACTACCTCTGATGGGAAATTCACTTTAGAACTGGTGTCTTGTTTGGGTTTATGCGATAAAGCCCCGGCAATGATGGTTAATAAAGAAATCTATGGAAATTTGAACGAGGAAAGACTTAAACAAATTATCAAACTAAAAAAGGAGAAATAGATATGGAGAAAATATTATTAAAGGATATTGATAAAGTGAATTTAAACAATATCAATGTCTATGCTGAAAGCGGAGGGTATGAGACTCTAAAAAAAGTCCTAAATATGAATCCAGAAACGATTATTGAGGAGATTAAAAAATCTAAACTTGTGGGCAGAGGGGGAGCGGCGTTTCCTACGGGGCTTAAATGGGAATTTGTGCGAAAAGAGAAAGATGCCCCCAAATTTTTAATTTGCAATGCCGATGAAGGCGAACCGGGAACATTTAAAGACCGCATACTTTTGAGAAATAATCCCCATTTATTATTAGAAGCGATGTTAATTGCCGGTTATGCCATAGGAGCGAACAAAGGGATAATTTACATAAGAGGCGAATATTTTGCCGAGATTGAAAAATTAAAGAGAGCTATAGAGGAAGCAAAGATAAAAGGATATTTGGCCAAAGATATACTCGGCGCCAATTTTTCTTATGGCATAGAGATTCACTGTGGTGCTGGGGCTTATGTGTGCGGGGAGGAAACATCACTGCTTGAATCATTGGAGGGGGCAAGAGGATGCTCACGCGAAAAGCCACCTTTTCCGACCCATTCCGGATTTATGGGCAAACCCACGCTAATAAATAATGTAGAAACATTGTGCAATGTGCCGGCAATTCTGAAAAACGGCGGTGATTGGTATTCTAAAATTGGTAGTCCTAATTCTCCCGGAACAAAACTTTTTTGTCTCTGCGGACACATAAACAAACCTGGGGTGTATGAATTACCAATGGGGATAACCCTGGGCGAACTTATTGAAAAGTACGGCGGAGGCGTGAAGGGGGAATTTAAAGCCGCTTTACCCGGCGGTGTTTCCAGCAGTCTGCTTACGGATTTGGATGTCCAATTGGATTATAAGAATGTAACCAATGCCGGTAGTATGTTAGGTTCAGGTAGTATAATTGTGATCAATAAAGAAACATCTGTTGTTTCGGCGATGGAAAATTGTCTTGAGTTTTTTACCCACGAGTCTTGTGGTCTATGCGTTCCCTGCCGCGAGGGAACAAAAAGAGCAAAAGAGATGCTTACTCGCATTGCCTCAGGGAAGGGGCAAAAAAAAGATTTGGATGCTTTATTAGAGCTGAGCGAGGTGATGCCGGACACGGCGCGTTGCGGATTAGGGCAAGCGGCAATGAATGCGGCAAGTAGTGCGATAAAATTATTTAAAGAGGAATTTCAAAATCTGCGTAATAATAGCGTATAGCGGGTAGCGTATAGCGTATAGAAAGATAAGAAACTATAAATTCCGAGACTTTTATTTTTTACTATCCGCTAAACGCTATGTGCTATATGCTAAATTTGGTGTTCGCTCAAAACGCAAAACTCCTGATTTGACCTGAAACGCAAAATTTCTCTCAAAGATTAATGCCGCAAAGTACTAAGGAGGATTAAGAATGGTTGCTCTTAATATTGATGGGCAAGAGATAGAAGTTACGGAAGGGACAACGATAATGGATGCGGCAAAGAAGGTAAATATTAATATTCCCCATTTGTGTTATTTGGAGGGGCTTGAACCTTATGGTGCCTGTCGTTTATGTGTAGTGGAAGTAGAAGGTGAGAAAAAACTTGTTGCTTCTTGTATGCGTGAGGTGTCTGTGGGGATGAAGGTGCACACGGATTCGCCAAGAGTAATGCGGGCGCGCAGGATAGTTGTTGAATTATTGCTGGCTAATTTCCCAGAGGATTATCTTACTTCTGAAAAAAAACAGGCTAATGAATTGCTCAGGTTAGCCGAAGAACTTGGCATAAAGGAGACAAGATTTGTTGGGGAGAAGCCAAGTTTTGAGCTTGACGAAACCAGTGCGGCGGTTGTGCGTGACCCCAACAGATGTATTTTGTGCGGCAGGTGTATTCGTGTCTGCCATGATGTGCAAACAGTAAAGGTGATTGGTTTTGCTGAGCGGGGCGTAGAGACAACGATTGCTACTGCTTCGGAAAAGGGTTTGGGTAATGTAGAATGTGTATATTGCGGGCAATGTATTCAGGTTTGTCCGGTAGAAGCAATCAAGGAAAAAACCTGCATTGATGAGGTTCGCAAAGCCTTGTTTGATTCGCAAAAGCATACTGTTGTTCAAGAAGCGCCGGCAATAAGAGCAAGTTTGGGTGAAGAATTAGGATTGCCTGTGGGCACGCTTGTTGCCGGAAAGATGCATTCAGCGTTAAGAAAATTAGGGTTTGATACTATTTTTGACACCAACTTTTCTGCGGATTTAACCATTGTTGAAGAGGCTAATGAACTTGTGGCAATAATTACGGGCAAGATAAAAAAGCCCCTGCCTTTGATTACTTCTTGTTCGCCGGGCTGGATTAAATTTATAGA
>DAOWIN010000132.1 GCA_030640885.1 Candidatus Omnitrophota bacterium | reverse complement strand
AGGTCGGGGTAACCGGGGAAAATGCCGCGTACTTTTTTGTACAATCACCTTTTGTCCTAATTCTTTATCTTGCCGAATGTTATAAGCGTTACGCCTTTGCAAAGGCATTTTCCCGGTAACTGTCTTGTTTGCAATTCATTGCGTATCCAGGTGTTTTTCATGGTATAGGAAAGTATACCCTTACGGGCACAGGTAAAACTTTCCTAACCACTGAAAAATTCCTAAAAGTTGTCGCGAAGCGATTTTCTTGAATGCATTTTTCCGGTTAGGGGTTGAGGAAAGAAGGCTTACGGGATCCGGATTAGGCATAGAGCCTATTGAAGTTGTACCCGGTTTAAAAATGGGACATAAAGAGGTTTGTAAATGGTTTGATGTTTGCCCCCTCAAACGATTTTACGAACAAAGAAAGCTAAATAAGAAATGGATTGAGGATTACTGTTGGAAAAATTATTCAAAATGTATAAGGTACAAGATGGAAGATGAAGGCATATACCATCCTGACAATATGATGCCGGATGGCACGATTGATAAAAATCTAAAATGAGAGCGGGAAATTTTAAATACATTTATGGACCTGTACCCTCGTGGAGGTTAGGGAGTTCTTTGGGAATAGACCCTGTTTCCGGCGAAGGAAAAATTTGCACTTTTGACTGCGTTTACTGCCAGCTTGGGAAAACAAAGATTTTTAGTGATGAAAGAAAAGTATTTATTCCCGTGGCGGAAATTATGGAGGAGATTAATCTATTGCCGCCGCTGCAAATTGATTATATCACTTTTTCCGGCGCCGGTGAACCGACATTGGCTAAAAATCTTGGCCGGATGATAAAAGCAGTAAAGAAAACAAAAAAAACAAAAATTGCTGTTATAACTAATTCTTCGTTAATAGACAGAGAAGATCTCGTGGACGATTTATTGCTTGCGGATTTTGTTTTAGCCAAGTTTGATGCGGCCTCTTCGGACATTTTTAAAACAATCAATCGGCCTATGGATACTATAAAATTCGATGTTATTATTCAAGCATTAAAAAAGTTTAGAGGTATTTACAAAGGGAAACTGGCATTGCAAATTATGTTTATTGAGGAAAATAAAAAATATGCGCGGGAAATAGCGCGGATTGCGAAAGAGATTAATCCTGATGAAGTACAAATCAACACTCCTTTAAGGCTCTGCGGAGTAAAACCTTTATCTAAAATAGAGTTGAGTGCCGTAAGGGACTGTTTTGAGGGATTAAATAGCATTTCGGTTTATGAAGCTAAAAAGAAAAATGTTGAATCAATTAGTAATAAAAATACGTTAAAAAGGAGAGGTAAGATTTAATGATGAGGACGTATTTGGATTGTATCCCTTGTTTTTTTAAACAAGCTCTTGAAGCCGCAAGAATGGCCGGCGCGGGTAAAAAAGTACAAAAGAAGGTATTAAATGAGCTGGCAGGGATTTTGCCGGATTTTTCTTTAGCTTCCTCTCCGCCTGAAATAGGCAGAGTTATTTATGGGTTGGTTAAAAGAATAACTAAAAAAGATGATCCTTATGCAGAGATAAAAAAGAAAAGTAATAAACTTGCCTTGAACATTTATGACAAGTTGAAAAAGAAAGTAAGCCATTCAGATGATAGATTATTAATGGCAGTTGAGTTGGCTATTGCCGGTAATATTATTGATTATGGTGTAAAAAATTCTTTGAATATTGATGCGGAAATGGCAAGGATTTTAGACGAGGAAGATAAAGCTATTAAAAAAGAAAATAAGTCGATATTTGATTATGAAAGATTTAGGAGTGCTTTAAAAAGAGCAAAAACTATTCTTTACCTTGCTGATAATGCCGGAGAAACAGTCTTTGACCGCATTCTCATTGAGGAGATAAAAAGAGCCGATAGAGATAAAAGGATTGTCTATGCCGTCAAAGAAAAGCCTGTTATTAACGATGCCTTAGCTGAAGATGCCTATGTGTGTGGGATTGACAAATTAGCCGAGGTTGTTTCTTCAGGTTCGGATGCGCCGGGGACAATTCTTTCGTTATGTTCAAGAGAATTTTTAGCAATGTATAGGAAGGCGGATATGGTCATTAGCAAGGGGCAAGGTAATTTTGAAGCATTATCCGGTGCGAAGAGGCAGATTTTTTTTCTGTTTATGGCTAAATGTCCGGTAATTGCTAAGGACGTCGGCTGTAAGCTTGGAGAGGTTATCCTCTCCCTGAATAGGAAAGCATAAAATGGAGTGCACATTTAAATTTTGCCCTCTATGCAGATATTACTTACGCAAGACTCAAGTAGACGGCCGAAAAAGATTGGTTTGCCAAAAATGCGGCTGGATACATTATAAAAATCCTATACCGGTTGCGGCTTGCGCAGCAATAAATAAAAAGGGCAAAATACTCATAGCTAAAAGAAATATCGAACCCGGCAAGAACAGATGGGCTTTACCCGGCGGATTCGTTGAATGGAATGAAACTCCTGAAGATACCTGTTTGAGGGAACTAAAGGAAGAAACGGGGATAGATGGGGAAATTACAAGATTAACAGGGGTTTATATTCAGAGAACCAAAAAATATGGAAGTTTGTTGGTAATTGGCTTTATAGTCAGTGCAATACATGAGGATATCTCTATAAATAGTGAGGTAAAAGAGGCTAAATTCGTAAGCCGAAGGAATATCCCTTACGTTCCTTTTTTAACTCACAGAAAGATAATTGAAGAGGTTTATAAAAAAATAAAGTGAATTTTCCGGCTGCTTATTTATTGACCGGCTAAGTTCAAGTTGCTAATGCAGTTGGAAAAGCACATTATATCTAATTCGCTTTATTGATTTATTTCTAAGAATCGCTTAAAGCTTTTGAGGCGGGGGATGATGAGTATAAGAAAAAATTATTTACAAATTAGAAGAGAAATCCCTGATTATGTAAAGATAGTTTTAGCAGCTAAGATGAGAACAAAGGAAGAAATCGAAGAAGTAATTTCTGCCGGAGCGGAAATTATCGGAGAGAATTATGTTTATGAAGCGGAGAAACTGTATATTTCCCTTGGTGAAGATGCTAAAAAATTAGAGTGGCATATGATAGGCTCTTTGCAGAAAAATAAGATTAATAAGGCATTAAAAGTATTTGACTGTATTCAGACAATTGATTCAACTGAACTTGCGGAAGCTGTAGATAAAAGGGCGGAGAGAATGGACAAAGTAACCTCTGTTTTTATAGAAGTGAACATAGGCAGCGAAATAACAAAGTGCGGAGTTAAACCTGACTATGAAATGATAAAAAGAATAGCAATTGAAATTTCAAAACTAAGGTATCTAAAATTGAAAGGATTAATGACGATGGGCCCCAGGGTCGGAGATCCGGAAGACGCAAGGCCTTATTTCAGAAAGACAAAAGAAATTTTTGATAAATTGAAAGACACCGGTATTTCCAATGTAGATTTGAAATATCTTTCTATGGGCATGTCCAATTCTTACAAGATAGCAATTGAAGAAGGGGCTAATATGGTAAGATTAGGGACAGTTATATTTGGCAAAAGAAGCTGTGATTTAAACAACTAAGAGGAGGTATGGTAATGTTGGATACGAATCTCAAGCATGCAGAGAGTCATGAGGGAATTGAGGAGTTGATTAAAGGTAATGCGAATGTTATGATTTGTTGCGGGAGAATGGGGCCGATGTGTATCCCCGTTTATGGTCTCATGGAGAAATTGGAGTCTGAATATCCGCATGTTCAGATGAAAGATCTAGATTTTGATATTTCGGCAGCTTCTTTTATCAAAAATTTGCCGGAATGCTCTTACTTTAGGGGATTACCTTTTACTGTTTATTTTAAAAATGGCCGAGTCGTTAAGGCTACAAGCAGTATTCAAAATGAGGGACAGATAATCGATATATTGGATGAAGTATTTAAGGATTAGGACGAGATTAAGTTATCTAACCAGATTTTTTTATTTTGAGGTACTTAACTCAGACATTCCTGTTTTAGTAGATTTCTAGAAGGAAAGGAGGAGAGATTATGCCTATACATACTTATGTCTGTAAAGATTGTAGCGAGAAATTTGATTTGTTAATAGGAGTAACTGCTGAAAAAACAGAGTTTAAGTGCAAAAAATGCGGCAGCAAAAATATTGAGAAGACTTTTAGTCCGTTCAGTATAGGAAGATCAAGCCAAGGGCCTGGTTCTTCTGGTTCAAGTTGTCCGACAGGAACCTGCCCTCTCTAAAATCGCATTCGATTTCCGATTTCGCTATTGTGTCCCTGATTTCGATTTTCGATTTCCGATTTTATGTCCGGCAATAAAATATGTTATTGATGCTTTAGAACAAAGAGGAGGCGATAATATACCTGTTGCACAAAATAAAGAGTTATAGAGTTTATTAGAATCTTTAAGAGCGTTCGGAGATATTATTGACAAGACTCCGGAAAATAAGCTCCTAAAAGACATATAAAATTTTTCCATGAACTGAAGGGGGTAAATATGAGAAAAAAGTTGGTTATCCTTGGGTTAATAGTTGTTGTCGGAATTATTCTTCTTGGCATTGTAAAAGACAGTTTAATAAAGTCTGTGGTTACAGCTGGAACCACAAAGGTTATTGGAGCACCGGTTAAAATCGATGGTTTTTCTCTAAGCCTTTTTAAGCAGGCTGTGCGAATAAAAGGCTTCAGAATTTATAACCCTAAGGGATATCCTAAAGAGCCATTTTTGGATATTCCAGAGGTAAGCGTTGATTATAACTTAGGGGCCCTATTAAAAGGAAAATTGCATTTACCATTGGTGGTTGTCAATTTAAATGAATTAGTTGTGATTAAAAACAAAGAGGGCAAATTAAACGTGGATTCATTAAAGGTTGCTCAGCAGAAGGAGGAGCCTTCTAAACCAAAAGAGGGAAAACCTTCTGGACAGATGCCTCTGCAAATTGATATTTTTACCTTAAGTATCGGTAAGGTAATCTATAAGGATTTCAGCGTGGGTGATAAGCCTTCCATTCAGGTATATGATATTGGCATTAAAGAAAAAACCTATCAAAATATCACCAGTGTCCAGCAGTTAGCTGTTTTAATACTAACAGAACCGATGAAGAAAACAGCGATTAAAGGCGCGGGCATTTACGGAGCGGCTGCCGTGCTTGGGGTTGGCTTTCTACCAGCCGGCGTTGCAGGTATGCTGATCGGCAAGGATAGTTCCCAGATTGATTTTGATGTAGATTATGAGAAAGTATTTAACACCTCTCTTAAGGTTATGCGAGAAATGGGCGAGAGTGGACAGGAAGATAAGACTACCGGGATAATAAAGGGTAAAGTAAGTGGTTGCAATGTTACAATAAAAATTGTGAAGAAAACTGATAAAACAGTTCAGGTCACTGTTTCAGCAAGAAAATATTTAATTCCAAAATCTCAAATTGCAGGAGGCGTTCTTCATCAAATTTCTGAAGAACTAAAATAGGCAAAAGAAATCAAGGTCTTCCGTAGTTTACAATACAATTAGTATAGTTCTATAAGAGGGAGAAAAGGGGGTGATTGTTATGAAGAAGCTTTTCGGTGTTGTTGCGGTATCCAGTATGGTTTTAAGCCTGATATTGACCGGGTGCGCACAAGACAAAGCTACATCGAGCAAAGAGGCTATGCAGACTGCTAAATCCATGGAGACTGTAGACCAGAAGGCAGATTATCTAATTAAACAAGCCAAAGCCTTTTACAACTCAAAAGAATTTCAGCAGGCAGTAGATATAACTCAGTATATCTTAAGGTATGTGGATAAGGATTCCCAGGAAGCGAAGGATTTACTAGAGAAGGCCAAGGAAGCTTTAGTTGCCAAAGCAAAGGAAGCCGCGGGAGGTGCCGTGGAGGATGTAAAGAAAAAATTGCCGGGGTTCGGTCAATGACATTACTATTAAAATAAGGAGGATAGGATGAAGAGAATATTGTTTAGCTTTTTAACTTTAGGATTGTTGAGTTTTGTAGCCTCAAATTGTGTTTTTGCTGAAGAAGACTCTACGGTTTTTGAAGAGCTGAAGAGCGAACTAAGGCAGGAAGGCGTATCACCGGAAGACATAGAAGATATCACAGAACCAGTTAAAAATATGTTCGGCAAAGGAGCAAAGAAGAAGGATATTGAAGATGTAGTGGTTGGTCTGTCAAAGAAGGGAGTAAAAGGAAAAGTATTAAAAGATTCAGTTGAATCTATGAATGAGTTGGTAGAAGATGGCGAGGACCCGAAAGAGGCAGGAAACATCGTTTCTCAGGCAGCTCATGCGGCGTTAGCAGCAGGGCTCAAGGGAAAGGATTTAGCGGCAAAAGTTCATGAAGCAATACAGCAGAGAAAGCAGGAAAGAGCGCAATTAAAACAGCAGAAGAAAGAAGAAAAAGAGCAAGAAAAGATGGGGCGTAAACAGAGCAAGTCCAAAGAAAAGGCAGCTTCCAAAGGGAAATCTTCTGGAAAGGGTAAGGGTAAGGAATAAGGTTAAAATTTGAGAACTTTCTAAACTTATCTTCAGTGTTTTTCTGATCGTTAACAGAAAGTTTTAAGCAAAGGAGAATAGTATGTTCAGGAAGATTGCCTTGTTCATTTTTTCAATTTTATTTTTAGTTAATGCCTGTGGATGTGTTGCTTTATTAGCGGGTGCTGCAGCAGGAGCTGGGACGTCAGTGTGGCTTTCCGGCAAGTTAACTCAAGAGGTCAATGCTTCTTTTGAGAAAACAATACAAGCTGCTAAATCTGCATTGAAGTCGCTTAAACTCGATGTTAGAAAAGAAACTAAGAAGGACAACGTCGCGCAAATTATGAGTAAATATACTGATGGAAAAACTATTTGGATTGATGTCCATAAAGTTTCACAGTCAACTTCGCGGGTTGAAGTACGTGTTGGTGTCATCAGCAATGAAGAGGCTGCCCGTAAAATTTTGGAGAGGATAAATCGGGGGACACAATACTAATTTTCTTGACATGGATAAAAAACAAGACGCTTTATTTAACTCTCCAAAATCGGGGGACACAATACCAATTTTTTCTTGACAGGAATGAGAGGAAAACATAAAACTCATCTATGGCAAGGATAGCAAGAGTAATAGCTCCTGAACACCCGCATCATATAATCCAAAGAGGCAATCGGCGCTAGCAAGTATTCTTCAATGAAGATGACTATGATGAATATTTACGCTTACTTAATACCTATTCAAAGAGGTTTAAGGTAGATATTATGTCTTACTGCCTTATGCCTAACCACGTCCATCTTATAGCAACGCCTCATAAAGATGGAAGTTTAGCTCGAGCAATAGCAGAGACTCACCGCAACTATACAAGATTCATTAATTTTAGGGAGAAATGGAGAGGATATCTGTGGCAGGGCAGATTTGCCTCCTATGTCCTTGATGAGAATCATTTATTAGCTGCTACTCGATATATTCTTATAAATCCCGTAAAGGCTGGTATAATAAAGAAACCCTGGGATTACAAATGGGCAAGCACTAGGCAACATATGTCATTAAATAACGGTTCTTTAGTAAAAGACAACCTTTT
>DAOWIN010000042.1 GCA_030640885.1 Candidatus Omnitrophota bacterium | reverse complement strand
CTAGTATTAAAAACTATCTCTCCGCTTCTCTCTCCGCAAGCGCCAAACGATTCACCTCCAAAAACAGTTCCGTCTTCTAAAACAATCTTCGCTTTCACGGACAATCTATCTCCTCAACACTCTTCGTATCTATTAACAATAGGAAATCTTCTGTCTCTGCCAAAGGCACGCGGCGTAATCTTTATTCCCGGCGGCGACTGGCGGCGCTTGTATTCATTTTTATCCACCATTTGGATTATCTTCTTTACTGTCTCTGGACAAAATTCGCTGGCTATCTGTTCAAAATTCTTATGCTCTTCCACATAAGCCTTTAAAATTGCATCTAAAACAGCATAGGGCGGTAAGCTATCCCTGTCTTTTTGTCCCTGCTTCAATTCTGCTGATGGCTCACGGGTGAGTATTTCTCTGGGAACCAATTCCCTTTTTTCTTTTCCATCCCTGAATTTTGTCAATTTATAAACAAGTGTTTTAGAAACATCCTTTATCACTGCAAAACCGCCAGCCATATCTCCATACAAAGTGCAATACCCCACTGATGTTTCGCTTTTGTTGCCGGTCGTAAGCACTAACCAGCCAAATTTATTGGAAAAAGCCATTAAGATGTTGCCTCTTATCCTTGCCTGCAGATTCTCTTCGGTAGTATCGGAATTTAAGCCCAAAAATTCCTTTTTCAGTAAATTCAAATAGTCCTTAAAAATGTTGTCTATAGAAATGCTAATAAATTTAATCCCCAGGTTATTTGCTAAAATTCGCGCATCGGATTGTGCCACATTAGAGGAATAACAAGAGGGCATCGAAATAGCAGTAACATTCTCTTTTCCAATAGCATCGTAAGCAATTAGAGTAACTAAAGCCGAGTCTATGCCGCCGCTCAAGCCAAGCACTGCCTTCTGAAAATTATTCTTTTTTAGATAATCGCGCGTTCCCAAAATTAAGGCATTATAGATTTCCTCTAAATGAGATTGTTTTTTCTTGCGGCGAATACAAAGAGGGGTTTTTTTAACGGTGAGCTTTTTCTCTTCAAGAACTATTAAATTTGCCTGGCTTTTATTGCCCTTTGCAGACAATTGCGAAACTATCTTTGTGTCTATATCAACAATTAACAAATCCTCGGCAAACTGCTCCCCGAAAGCTATCTCTTCTCCTTGAGGGTTAAATACAAAACTTCCTCCGTCAAAAACAAGTTCGTCCTGCCCGCCGACTAAATTGTTGCAGCAAATATAGGCGCCTGTTTCTTTCGCCCGTTTGCTCAATATTTTTCTCCGCAAATCCCCTTTTTGGGCATAATAAGGAGAAGCGGAAAGATTTATAATAACCTGAGCGCCTCCATCTGCTTGCAGTTTTGCAATCTTTTTAGAACGCCATATATCTTCGCAAATATTAACCCCAAAAATTACTTCTCCCAATTTAAATGTTAATATTTTCTGCCCGGCTTTAAAATATCTCTTTTCATCAAAAACACCGTAATTGGGAAGTTTTATTTTATGCTCTATCCCCGCTATTTTGGTTTTATGAATTACCGCCGCCGCATTATACAAATTACCTTCTGCGTCCCTATCTACAAAACCAACTATTGCCGTAATCCCGACGCTCTTTTCTGCGATTAGCTTTAATATTTTCAGATTGTCTTCTATAAAATGCCTTTTCAGGAGCAGGTCTTCAGGCGGATACCCGCTTATAGCCAACTCCGGAAAAACCATAATATCAATCTCTTTCTGTTTAATCTTCTTGATATAAGAAAGAATTTTCTTGCAGTTCCCTTGCAAATCCCCAACAGTAGTATTTATCTGAACAAGAGCAACTCTCAACGTTTTTTTCATCTTTTTATTGAACTAAAACGAAGTTTATCAAGAGAGATTTCTACATTCCTCACTTTCTATACTTCAATAAAAAACATAGAAAAAATGACTAATTGACCTAATTGACCTAATGTCTAATCAATGTCTAATGCCAAAATGTCTAATGTCTAATATTTTTTAGTCATTGGTCATTAGACATTAGGATTTGATTAGAAATTAGAGCAATTAGACATTAGAAATTGAAGGATTATCTCTTAAAGCGTGTTCATCAACCCGCCCTTTTCAATTATTGCTTGAATAAACTCGGGGAAAGAAAGGGAATCAATTCTTTCTTTTATCTCTTTCTCATTTAATTTATCAGCATCGGTAACCTCCAATATAGGCAAACCAATGTTTATGCAATTGCGAAAAAAGATGCGGGCAAAACTCTTTGCGACCACGCAAGAAATACCGCATCCCTTTATTGAAACAGGGGCATGCTCCCGGGAAGAACCACAGCCAAAATTTTCTCCGGCAATGATAATATCCCCTTTTTTCACCTCACCGGCAAAATTGGGACAGATATCCTGCATACAATGCTGACTCAATTCTTTGATTGAGGAT
>DAOWIN010000063.1 GCA_030640885.1 Candidatus Omnitrophota bacterium | reverse complement strand
TGTGCTTTGAAAGCAGTCATTTATCTTTCGCTGTTAGGAAAAAAGGGCTTAAAGGAAATTGCCGAGCTTAATTACCAAAACAGCGAATTTAGTAAAACCCTTTTTACCAACATTCGCGGGGTTGAGATTGAAAACGCTTTTCCAACCTTTAATGAGTTTGTGCTTCGTCTTCCTGTAAATGCTAATGAGGTTGTCAACAAAATGGCGGATGAGGGATTTGCCGCTGGTTTGCCGCTGGGCAGATTTTATAAAACTATGGATAACTATCTTTTGGTTGCCATTACCGAAAAGAGAACAAAAGAGGAAATAGTTAGATTTGCCAAGGGTTTGGAGGCAATTTTGGCAAAAATCGTGGTGTAAAGGAATTTTTGCATTTTTCACTCTCTAAGAAGCGTATAGCGTATAGCGTATAGGAAGACAAGAAATTACCTAAGACTTTTTATTCTTTACTATCCGCTGAACGCTATACGCTATGTGCTAAAAATGCGGGTTTGGAATTAATTAAAATATGCAACTGATTTTTGAGAAAAGTATAAAAGGGCGGCGAGGGTTTAGGATAGCCAAAAACGATGTGAAGGAAACAGCTGAATTTCCCGAGCAGTATTGCCGAAAAAAGGATCTTCAGCTTCCTGAGGTTTCAGAATTAGATGTAGTGCGGCATTATACAAATTTATCCAAGCGGAATTTTTGTATAGACACGAATTTTTGCCCCCTTGGTTCCTGCACAATGAAATATAATCCCAAGTTCACGGAAAAGATTGCCAAATTAGAGGGTTTTTTAAATCTGCATCCCCTTCTTGCTCAATTTGGAGACGGGATATTGGCTCAAGGCTGTCTCGAGGTCATTTATGAGACAGAAAAATTATTGTGCGAGATTACAGCTATGGACGCATTCACTATGTTGCCCTTAGCCGGCGCCCACGCTGAATTTACAGGGATAATGCTCATTGCTGAATATCACAAACAACAGGGTAAAAAACGCAGATTTATTATAATCCCTGATTCTGCACACGGGACAAACCCGGCAAGCGCCGCAACAGCTGATTATGATGTAATAGTTATGCCTACGAACAGAGATGGGTGTATGGATTTCAGGGAATTCAAGCATAAATTAAATGATAAAGTAGCTGCAGTAATGCTCACATCTCCGAATACATTAGGTATTTTTAATCCTCGCATAAAAGAGATTTGCGATGCCGCGCACAAGGTTGGAGCGTTGATGTATTATGATGGGGCTAATCTCAATGCGATTTTGGGAAAGTGCCGTCCGGGCGATATTGGTTTTGATATTGTCCATTTAAATCTGCACAAGACATTCTCCTCGCCGCATGGCGGGGGAGGTCCCGGCGCCGGCCCGTTAGGAGTAAATGAAAAATTAACAAAATTTTTACCTGTTCCACGCATAGAAAAACAGAAAAATGGCAATTTTGCCTTAAATTATCACAAACCCGCATCTATTGGTTGCATCGCCCCCTTTTATGGCAATTTCGGGGTTATTCTAAGGAGCTATGCCTATCTAATGCTTTTGGGCAAATCTGGTTTGAAGAGGGTTTCGGATTATGCTGTTCTCAACGCCAATTACTGTCGAGCCCTGCTTAAGAAATATTTTGAGATTTCTTATGATAGAATATGTATGCATGAATTTGTTTTATCGGCAAACAGGCAAAAAAAAATGGGAGTGAGCGCACTTGATATAGCTAAGTTTCTAATTGACAAAGGTTTTCATCCCCCCACGGTTTATTTTCCCTTGATTGTCCAAGAAGCGATGATGATAGAACCTAGCGAAAGCGAATCTAAACAGACATTGGATAGTTTCGTAGAAGCGATGCAGGAAGCTGCCAAACTTGCGGAAACAGAACCGCAAACATTGAAAGATGCTCCTCAAACTACCCCTGTACGGCGGCTGAACGAAACAAAAGCAGCGAGGGAGCTTAGGTTGAGGTGGCCGGGGTAGCTATGAAGAATTGGCGGCTTATATCCCCCCGATATAATGATGCTTATACTAATATGGCTATTGATGAAGCCACTTTGCAGGGGTATATTGCCGGTGTGGTGCCGCCTACTTTTCGAGTTTATGGTTGGAAACCTGACGCTATTTCCTTAGGCTATTTTCAAAAGGTAGGCGAAGTTTTAGACATAGCTAATTGTCAACAGCAGGGAGTTTCTTTTGTGCGGCGGATTACGGGCGGAGAAGCAATTTTTCACAGCAATGATGTTTCTTATAGTATTATTTGTTCCAAAGAAGATTTAGCTCTCCCGAAATCTATTAAATCCAGTTTTAGAGTTCTCGCTTCATTTCTTATAAATGCCTATAAAGCTTTGGGAGCAAAGGCTTATTTTTCTTGTGAGGATAAGAACGAAGTTTTACAAAGGAAACGCTCAAGTTTCTGTTTTGCCAGCCGTCAGGATTTTGACATTCTCATTGGAGGGAAAAAACTGGGCGGCAATGCCCAAAAGAGGCTCAAAAATATTATTTTTCAGCATGGTTCAGTGCCTTTAACCCTTGATATTAAAAAGATTAAAGGTTTTATCCGCGAAGACCTAAGCGGTATAGAGAACAGAGCAACGGCATTAAAAGATGCCCTCGGCAAAAATATTTCATTTAACGAATTTTCTTCTGCGATTATTGACAGTTTCAGAAAAACCTTTTCTCTAAAACCTATTGAAGCCGAGCTCAGTTCTTTTGAATTAAAGCTGATTGAAGGACTGCGGAAGGAAAAATATGGCTGTAGAAAATGGAACCTTGAGAAAGCCGAGATGGCTAAATAAAAGGATTGATTTTAAAAAATGTCAGTATTTAACCATCCTTCTCAAAAATCTGAATCTAAATACCATTTGTCAGGAAGCAAGATGTCCGAATATTTCCGAATGTTTTTCAGAGGGAGTAGCTTCGTTTCTTATATTGGGAAGGATATGCTCAAGAAACTGTCGGTTCTGCGCTGTGGGCAAAGGGATTGCACAAGGTGTGGATTTAGATGAGCCGCAAAGGGTAGCCAAAGCCGCAAAAATACTTGGTTTAAAGCATATTGTTCTTACAAGCGTTACCAGAGATGATTTGACTGATGGCGGAGCGGGTATATTTGCAGATAGCATCGACAAAATGCGTAAAGCAAATAAAGATATAGTCGTTGAGGTACTGGTTCCTGATTTTAAGGGCAGTGTTAAATTAGTGAGAAAGGTAATGGATGCGAAGCCGGATATTTTTGCTCACAATTTGGAAACTGTCCCCAGATTGTATGCTGAAGTGCGAAAGGATTCGGATTATTTGCGTTCGTTAAGCGTTTTGGAATCAGCAAAGAGATTGAACAAAAAAATATATACGAAATCGGCTATTATGCTGGGGTTAGGAGAAAGCGAGCAAGAGGTTTTTCAGCTTTTTTCTGATTTGCGAAGGGTAAAATGCGATTTTTTAAGCATTGGGCAATACTTAGCTCCCAGCCTTAAACATTTTAGAGTAAAAGAGTATGTCCAGCCCGAAAAATTTGTATATTATAAACATAAAGCCCAAGAATTAGGTTTTCTTCATATAGAGAGCGGTCCCTATGTTCGCAGTTCCTATTTAGCGCATAGGTATATCCAAAAATTTTCCAGTAGCTAAATTTCCGGGGGTTAATATGAATCTATTGTTATTCATTGTTATTCTTACTGTATCATTTATAGTGGTTAAGATAGGGGCTATTGCCTTTGAGCTGACCGGTCTTGAAAAGTCTTTGGCAAAATTTCAGGCGTTATCCTGTTTTACCGGCACTGGTTTTACCACAAAAGAAGCCGAATTAATTACGGGAAATCCCCAGAGGAGAAATATTGCTTCGGTGCTTATGGTGTTAGGCAAGGCCGGACTGGTTACTTTGGTTGCTACATTTGCTAATTCGCTAAGAGCAAATAGCTTAGTTGCCAAAATTAACATCCCGTTTTTGAATTTGGCTTTTCCTATACATTTATTGCCGTGGATAAATTTGATAGTTATTACACTTTTCGCTTATAGCATTTATAAAATCCTGACCCGCACGAAATTAGGCAAAAAGTTAACCGATGCTTTAAAAAGGCATATTGTAAAAAAGGAGATTATTAAACCTGTATCCTTTGAGGAATTGGTAGTTGCAACCGCCGGTTATGGCATTTCAAAAATTGAGATTTGCAAAGACAACCCAATAGTAGATAAAACACTTGTTGACTCAAATTTGAAGAAACTTGATATTTTAATTCTTGCTGTAGAAAGAAAGGAAAAAATAATTACCAATCCGCCGGCAGATACCAAAATTCTTCTCGGGGATAAACTGATATGTTTTGGAAAATTGGGAAATATCAGAAGGAAACTATGCGTGATTCCTAAATAGTTAAAGATATTGACCCCTTTGGACAGTTATG
>DAOWIN010000047.1 GCA_030640885.1 Candidatus Omnitrophota bacterium | reverse complement strand
TAGGTGTTGGTATGTCTATTCTAGGAATCCACCCCCTGCCACCAGCCTGAGAACTTCTCTTCTCATGGATAGTTGCATAATCGCTATATATCACCTTGGTTTTTATTTGCTTCTTAAGCAAATTATATAACCTCACTTCTTCAAGCTGAAACTCGTCGCCATGCTCCGTTGGACTCATCGGAAAAGACGTAGCAGACAACGCTATATTAGATATCTTTGCCTTCTTAAGTTTACCAATGAGTTTCTTGGAATAAGAACAATTCTCTTTAGCTTTACCTTGAGTCATATATCCTGCGTCTACAATGCATAGTAGTTTCTCGCAAGGCATAGCTTTGCAAATTTCGTTAATGTCATTTGTGAAATATTTATAAGCGATGGGGATGCGGTAAACAATCTTGTCAAAATGCTTGTCTAAAGTTATAATTTGCTTTTTGACTCTTTCGTAAAATCCTTCCTCGCTCTCTGTTTTTTTAGCAGCAAGCATTATGGTAGGTATTATTCTGGGAAATTTTTTTTTGCAATCTATAAGAAAATTTGTCCAATTAGCATAGCCCTTAGTACTATCCTGAAAATTACTTATTTGTGTATTAATTAAATTTCTTTCTGTAGTTAAATCCAATATAAATGGTCTTTGACCGTAAGCTTCTTCGACTTTGCTCAAACGTCTATGAACATTGCCGTCGCATTTTATTTTTTGTGTTTTTCTATATCTAATAATGCTGGCACGTGTCAACACCCACAAAGGAGTAATGTTATCTTTTATTTTGTCGCTTAGATTATCTATTGCGCGTATTTCTGCACTAGTCGTTTTTATTATTGGAACATACTTAGCTATTTTCATAAACCATGCCCTGCCATGTGCAAATTCTTAGCTCTAATTCTTATCGCTAGAGTAGAAACACCGTACCTCTTAGCTAATTCTCCCACGCTCGTTGTGCCAAACGTAACTTGGTTTCTAAAATCATCCTCTGGCATCAATACTTCGCTGGCAAAGCTATTGGCTTGCCATTCTTCCCTAGAAGAGTCTTCCCCCCTAAAAAATATTTTATCTTCAAATATATCTCTTCTATGCTTATGCAAACAAAAATGAGCTACTTCATGAATTATGGTATATCTTCTTCTGTTAATATGATGCTTCGCGTTAACTAAAATTTTCCAATTATCGCTATCTCCATCCTTGACCAGTTTACCAGATATATCGTTATCCATATCACTCTCTTCCAGCTTTATATCTAGTTTTTCTAAAAGTTCTTTTATGTTTAGCGGCACAGAAGAAATATTGTTTGCCCGAATAAACTTCAAAAGTTTATCGGATGAATCTATCAATTCAACTATATTAACCTCGTCTCGGTTTGAAGTTTGAAAGTTACGCTCACCAATAATAGCCATTACAGTTCACCTCTAAAAATACTTTTAAGTAAGCCTCACTCCGTACACCTTTTTGTCAGAAAAATCTTAGTCTTTTTCCTCTTTAATCTCTTGGGTTCCCCCTTCTCCTCCTGCAAGTTCAGCGTAGCTGCTATCCGTTATTACTTTTTCAAGAAACTCAATTCTTTTATCTAACGCTTCTACTATAGAAAACAGGTCAGCAGTGTCTCCTTCGTTCCTCTCTTTATCAAATTTTCTATCAATTATGTCTACTGCTCTTTTGTCAAATGATTGACTTCTTAGGTATTGTTCAACCCTTTCATTTATTTGGTCGTTTGATATCCTTATGGTAAATATAAAAATCAAACTCAATACAACAAATATCAATATTGAAAGAATTGTGATAACTTGCTCATAAAATGCAGTTAATTGGGCCAGATATCCTTCTACCCCTATTTGTCTGTGGCTATTTAGAGATGCTGGGTCAGATACAGTATTACCATCTTCTCCGTTATGAATAAACGAATTATTATCCGCTTTGCCTTCCAAGATTGCGCCACCGGAATCACCTTCCTTTTTTGGTGATGTTTCTATGTATTCTTCTGCATTAAAAGCACTGCTTTCATTTTTTAGTATCTCAACTTCATTTTGTGCTTTAGGAACAGGGATCTTGCCTTGAGGTTTTGCGAATGTAAAAAAGACAAAAAAGGAAGCAGAGAATAAAAGAATTAAAAATAAACATACCCCTTTATTAACCACACTAAATCTCATCGCCTCTCCTTCTTTTGTTTTATCTATTTTACTATCTATATATAAAAAACACAATTTTAATTATTTGATATCTCCTTTGTAAACTTATTTGAATCGTCTTCAAATACTCTTTCCACCTTCCTCTAGGAGTTTATTCAAGAGGATTTTTGGTACTAAAATCGAGACGCACAGTACTTATTTACCTTAAAATAGAACCCTCTCCGTTTTTATACTTCAGCCTAACACGCAGATACCCTAAAAAATCACAAACTGAGTTGAGCATAACAAGTTGTCAAATATTTTCATGCTTTGACTTCTGGTCTTCTGCCCCCAAAAACATAAATCAAGAACATTATTAAATAATGAACAAGCTTTATCAAGGTGTACTTTTAGCAATCCCATTTCTTCAGCTACCCCTCTTGGGCTTAGTTTATTCTTTATTTTTTCTT
>DAOWIN010000035.1 GCA_030640885.1 Candidatus Omnitrophota bacterium | reverse complement strand
TGTTTAAAAATGAAAATTATTGTCTTATGTATGAGGGGGTAGCGTAATTTAAAATAATGAAAAAAGATAGATTAAAGTTTGAAGCGATTAAATTTAAATACATAGATGATCAAGACGGCGAAGCAACTTTAATGTTAAAAGTAAGTATGCAAGACAAGCTGAGTGCTTTTGCAATACCAGCTAAAGAAAGATTAAATATAACCGTAGAGATATTAAAATGAAAAAAACGTGTAGCAAGGAAGCGAGAGATGCAAAAGGCAGGTTTCTAAAAGGGGTGAGTGGTAATCCAAAAGGAATGAATCAATTTACCTCTCTTGTTCCTTTGATAGAGGCATTAAGAGATGCAGGGAAAGAGAGAAAAGAAGATTTTTGGCATATGGTTGCAAAGAGAGTATGGACAAACGAAACAGTATTGATTGCAGTTTTAAAAAAGATTTTACCGGATAAAATTCAAGGAGAAGGACTTGGAGACAGAACAACAATCTATAATATCATCCAACAAATACAGCGAGATTTTCAAGACAATAGTAAGCCACCCTTGGTTGTGGATACGAGAGCAAGTGTGGACAAAGGATGAGCACGACAAGGTAAATCCGACTAAGAGATTTCCTAATAAAGAATATCTAAAAATAATTTGCGACCTTTGGTATAAAGAACCTCTTTTGCTTATTCCGAAATCCCGTCAACTTTTGATGACTTGGTTATTTAGCGCTTGTTATCTTTGGGATACTCAATTTCAACAGGGCAGACTTAATTTCTTTCAGTCAAAAAAAGAAGAAGATGCAGACAGGCTTATCCAAAGAGTATATTTTATTTGGGAAAATCAAGCAGAGTGGATAAAGCAGATGTTTCCGGCAAATTATACTTTCTGTCATTTAAAATTCCCATTAGGAAAATCTGAAATATGGGGAGTTCCTCAAGGCGGAGACCAAATAAGAAGTCATACTGCAAGCGGAATTTTCTCTGATGAAATGGCTTTTCAACCTGAAGCCGAAAGTGCTTATGCTGGGGCAAAACCGACAATTGATGGTGGCGGTAGATTTACCGGCGTTTCAAGCGCCAACCCGGGGTTTTTTCATTACTTGATACAAAACAGATGAAGGGATTAGAAATATACAATACAAAAGACGGGTTCGCTGTAGCAAAATTGCATTATACAGCTGACCCTGACAAAGACCCTGAAAGGAATGGTCAGGAATGGCTTAAAAAAGCGGTAAGAGGTATTCCCGGGGGCAAGAGTAGCCCAATGTGGCGGAAAGAGCAAGAGATTGATTTTACTGCTTACTCTGGACAGCTTCTTTGTTATCATATTCTTCAACAATATAGATATAAGATAATACGGGATAAGTATGTTAAGGAAAATGATTTTAAGTATGGTTCTTTAGATTGGGGGAGAAATAACCCAACAAGTTTTCATGTTTATGCTGTTGATGAAGATAAAAACATTCACTCTTGTTATGAGATATATCTTAATGAAACATCAATTCCTGATTTCTGTTCTTTGATTAAGCAATGTCCCTATTATCAAGATTTAATGTGGATTTCTGCTGACCCTTCAATGTGGAGTAGAACACAAGAAGAAGAGCAGGATGTTCGAAGCCTTGCAGATAAATTTCAAGACGAGGGCATTATTTTTATAAAAGGCAAAAGCAGAGATGATGAAATAGCGATAAACGAACTTTTGGATAGGTGGGATAAACTTGATACACAAGAGCCAAAATTTACTATTAGCCCGAAATGTCATAAGCAAGTATGGGAATTTGAGCGATTAAGATATAAAGAAATAACTACCGCGCACATAAAGCAAAGTAATTTAAGTGAAACATTAGTAGATAAAGACAATCACAGTTGGGATGATTTTAAATATTTTATAAGTAGATTGATTTCTGCTCCCGATGCGATTGCAGAAAAAGAATTATCTTGCAGTAGCCCGCTGTATAAACTGCAAGAGTTGCAAAATAAGAGGAAAGAATATGTTCATTAACAACCCACCTTATGGAGGCTTTTGAATGGTGGACTGGAAAGTGAAACTTATAGAATATGCCGAGATAGCATATGATACGGGGCAGGAATTAAGATTTGCAGTTGTTAAGAGGCAAGGGTTAAGAAAATGGCGGGTATATCTCACTGAATTAGTGGAACATGGGGAGGACAGAAATGAATAAAGATGAAATAGAGGAAATGATTACACAACAGAAAATTTCTTTTTTAGGTTCACTTGTGACAATTGGTAATATTTTGCGTGAGAATAGTAAGGTTCCTAAATGGTATTTGAAGATGCTTAAAAAAAAGTTGAAGGGTTGGAGTTAAGTGTGAAAATTGAGGAAACCTATAGAATTTAAAAAATAGTATAACTTACGCCTGATTTAATACTAAGGGCAATTGATTACTTGGAAATGAGTAGTTAGTTGCCCTTTTTTTTTAGGAGAAGAATGGGAAAATTATCTTTAATGGAAGTAAAGTATTGGTTAAGCGAAGCTGAGAGCTGTGAAAACCGACAGCAACAGGAATTGATACAAAGAAACAACTATCCGTTTCTTATTAACTATTTTGAAGGGATAGAGAAGATAGATGTTTCCCATCCGTATGTTTCTGCCTCGCAACGAATGGCGATTATCAATGAGTTCTTTCCGAATACAAACTCGCTTATCTCGGAAATTATGTATCAAAACCCAGATGTGATTGTTGAAGCAACTAAGCCAGCCGCCGAAGATGACGCTCCGTTGATGAAATCAGCGCTTAGTTATTTCTTTGACAAAGCAGATGGATTGATTGAAAACAGGATAGCTTTATTTGATATGCTCTATGCTGGGTATTGTGCAATAGAGGTTGACCATTACATACCAAAGAAAGAGCAAAGCGAGCTTCCAATGGGTTCTTTAGGCCAGAAACAAAATGCCTTTCAAAAGGTTATTTCTACTTTTAAGAAAGCAGTTAGCACTGATGAAGCAGAGCAGAATATAGAGAAACAAGCATCTCCGGCAGTGGCGTCTTACGCTACAAATGAGATGACTTATATTCGCCGCTGGGATCCCTTAGATGTTCCTTTGGACTGGAGAGCAAGCCGGCTTAAAGATAGACGATATAGCCTTAAAAAGGTTTGGATGTCTAAAGCAGAGTTTGATGTTAATTATCCGAAATTTAAAGATAGAGTTTTGGCGCAAGATGCATCGTTTGAGTTTACTAAGCACGATTTAGCAGCACACAATAAAAAGGTTTTGTTATACGAGTTTCAAGTTAAGAAAATAGAAAATCAATATCAGACAATAATTATATCTCCGTCTATCAACACTGAAGAGATTGATACTTTTGAGCGTCCATATACTACGAACGGGTTCAATATGAAGATAGGGACATTACACAAATACGGCAAACTTTACCCGATTGCTTATGCACAGATAAATAAAAAAATGCAGGATGAAATGAACCGTTATGTGCGTTTTATGATGGAAGTTGCCGAAAGGAATATCCCTAAGAGAATAGCAGATAAAAACAAGGTTAAAATAGATGCGCAAACCGCGCTTAATAGCAAAACAGTGAACGATTTAGCGTTGGTTGACGGCAATATCAGCGGGGCAATCGGTGATGTTCCGCATACAAATGTTTCGCTTGAGAATAAAGAGTTATTGAGTATATTTCAAAATCAGAAAACAAAACTGTGGAGTGTGTCAGAGCCAAAACTTTCAGGTAGAGCGCAGGTTAAATTTGCTACGGAGTTGGCAATACAAGAAGCGGGTTTTGAGGCGAAGCAGATAGATATACAAGAGGGATTGAGGTTTTTAATTCAAGAGGAATTAGAAACAGGCAAGGATTTAATTGCTACTTTTTGGGATAACGAGGTGTTTTTAAAGATAGCAGGTAAAGAGAAAATGGATTGGTATGAGCCAAATGTTGGTCCCGACCCGAGAAATCCTGAAAATCAGATAGTTCTTAATCCGTTGTCTGATTTATTGACAGGT
>DAOWIN010000146.1 GCA_030640885.1 Candidatus Omnitrophota bacterium | reverse complement strand
CCACTATTGTTCCTAAAGAAAACCCGCTGATAATACGGTTTCTAATCGGGAAATTAAACTTCTCCGGAGGCGTACCTAAAGGAAATTCGGAAATAATCGCTCCCTGCAACATAATTTCATTTCTTAGCTTCTTATTCTCGGAAGGATAAATAATATCCAATCCACAACCCAGCACAGCGATCGTTCTGCCTCCGCTTTTTAATGCCCCTTTATGCGCGGCAGTATCGATTCCCCGAGCCATTCCACTGATAATTGTCCAGCCCCTGCAAGACAGCTCGCGGCTTAACCTCTCAGCAGTTTTAATTCCATATAAAGAAGCTAACCTACTTCCCACAATAGCAATTGAAAAACAATCCTGAGGCAAAATTTCCCCACAAACATAAAGAACTAAAGGGGGAACCGAAATTAACTTAAGACTTGCAGGATACTCCTTATCCAATAAGGTAATTATGTTAATCTCATTTTTTTCTATTAATGACAGCTCTCTGTCAACATTGCAATCTTTTATTCTCTGAATCTCTTCGGCAAGTTTTTGCTTAAAGCCCCTCCTAATAATCTCTTTTGTTGAAGCTTTAAAAAGATGGACCGGGCTTCCGAAAGATTCAATAAGACTTTTCCCTGCGGCTCTTATCCGTCCAGAAAGGGAAAGACGCAACCAATTTCTGGCAGAACTTCTAACGGGGTTCATCTTTTCATCCATTTCTCAATCTTTTCTGCAATCTTTTCTGCTGTCAAACCATATCTTGATAATAATTCCTCCCGTTTTCCATGTTCAATAAATCTGCAGGGCAGACCTATCCTTTTTACTTTTGTCTTTATATCTCTATCGGCAAAAAATTCTAATATCTTACTACCCAACCCTCCTTCTAAGCTATGTTCCTCGACTGTTATAAACCTGTTTGTCTGCAAAGATAATTTCAAAAGCAGAGATTCGTCCAGCGGTTTGAGAAAACGAGAATTTATTAACCCGCAGTCAATTCCTCGCTTGGATAAAATATCCCCTGCCTGCAAGCAAGGATAGACCATACTACCAATAGCAATAATCATTGCATCTTTCCCTTCTCTTAGTATTTCTGATTTTCCTAATTCTATTTCCTCGGTTTTCGGTTCTCGGTTTTCGGTTCTCGGTTTTCGGTTCTCGGTAGACTGGTGACTGGTAACTGGTGATTTCGGATACCTTATCGCTATCGGCTGCTTTTTCTGTTTAACCGCAAACTTAATCATATTCCTAAATTCTTCTGCGTCCTTAGGAGCAAGAACCGCCAAATTGGGCATCGAACCCAAATAAGCAAAATCAAAAATTCCTTGATGCGTTGCTCCATCTTCACCTACAATGCTGGCATTACTTACTATAAAAACCACTGGCAAATTCTGTAGACAAACATCGTGCATTATCTGATCATAAGCCCGCTGCAAAAAAGTAGAATAAATTGCCACAAAAGGCTTCATCCCTTGTTTGCATAGACCGCTGGCAAAGGTTACTGCGTGTTGCTCAGCAATTCCTACATCAAAAAAACGCTGAGGAAACTCATCTCTAAATTTGTTTAAACCAGTGCCTAACTCCATAGCCGCCGTTATTGCTACAATACTCTCATCTTGACGGGCTAATTCTAATAAAGTTTTCGCAAAAATATCTGTATAGGTAAGAAAAATTTTGGGGGTGAATTTTCCCGTTGTAATATTAAATGGCGAAGCGCTGTGAAATTTCTCCGGAAACTGCTCGGCTGGAGAATAACCTTTTCCCTTTTTGGTAATTATATGCACTAATGTTGGCTTTTGGATGCTGAAAACATTTTTTAGTGTATCTAATAATCCATGAATGTTATGCCCGTCTAAGGGACCAAAATACTTAAATCCTAACTGTTCAAAAAACATTCCCGGAATTAAAAGATTTTTTAAACTTTCCTCTAATCTTTCAGCAAGTCTAAGCACTTTTGTTCCTATCATCGGAATAGCTTTAATCAAAGAAGAAAGGTTGTTTTTTATTCTATTATAAATAGAAGAAGAAATTACCCTGTTTAGATAATTGCTTAATACGCCTGTGCTTTTAGAAATAGCCATTTCGTTGTCGTTCAAGATGACGGTAAGATTTTTTTGAAGACAACCGCAATTATTCATAGCTTCAAAAACCATACCGGTGCTCAAAGAAGCATCGCCAATTACCGCCACTACCTTTGTTTTGCTCTCCTGAAGCGTCTGCCCCATAACCATTCCCAAAGCTTGCGAAATGGCTGTGCCGCTGTGTCCAACAATAAAAGGGTCGTAGGAACTTTCTCTAAAATTAGGAAAACCGCTTAATCCATTTAAGCGGCGTAGATTTTTAAAATCCTTCTTTCTGCCTGTAAGCAGTTTATGCGTATAAATTTGATGTCCAACATCCCAAACAATAGTATCATCGGGGCAATTTAGCAAATAATGCAAACAGATACTAAGTTCAACAACTCCTAAATTGGAAGCCAAATGACCGCCATTTTTAGAAACCACCTTGATAATTTCTTGACGAATTTCATCAGCTAAAACAGGCAGTTCTTTTATATTTAACCCTTTTAGGTCTTGTGGACTATCAATTTTTTCGAGAAGAGACATCGGTATAAATGTCTAATTTCTAATTGCTCTAATGACCAAAATATTAGACATTGGACATTTTAGCATTAGACATTGATTAGACATTAGGTCAATTAGGTCAATTAGTCATTTACCTTTTCATTCACTCTCACAATAGAAATTGTCTTTCCGCTTTGTTCATCAATCTCTAAAACTACTCCGCAAAGATGCACATCACCATCGGCTACTTCAAAACGAGTAGGCACTTGCACAACAAATCTTTGTAAAACCTCCTCTTTTTTTCGCCCGATTACAGAATTATAAGGTCCAGTCATTCCCAAATCAGTAATATAGGCAGTACCTTGAGGAAGAATTTTTTCGTCAGCGGTTTGGATATGGGTATGCGTGCCTAAAACAGCGCTTACTCTACCATCCAAATACCAACCCAAAGCAACCTTTTCGCTGGTTGCCTCGGCGTGAAAATCAACAATGATTATTTTAGTATTTTCCTTTATCGACTTAATCTCTTCTTGGGCTACCTTAAAAGGACAACGGATTCCTTCCATAAATATCCGCCCAGCCAGATTGATTACTCCAACCTTTATTCCATTTTTTTCTATTACTATGCTTCCTCCGCCCGGAGCCTGCTGAGGATAATTGGCTGGCCTAAGTAATCTCTTTTCCGTTTCCAAGAAAGAAATAACCTCTTTTCTCTTCCAAATATGGTCGCCAGAGGTAATTATATCAATACCGGCATTAAATAATTCCTCAGCAAGTTTGGGTGTAATCCCTGACCCCCCAGCGACATTCTCACCGTTGGCAATCACTAAATCAAGAGAATGCTTTTGCTTTAATTTGGGAAGTAGCGATTTAACCGCTTCTCTTCCCGGCTTACCTACAATATCACCAATAGCTAAAATTTTCATAATATCCTCAGTTAACGGTTATCTTTACCCATCTACACTCCTGAAAAAGTATAAATAAAATCAACCGTTTTAGCTTGCAGCTTGCAACTTGAAACTTGTGGCTCATTTGGCATACTCAATCACCCTTGTTTCTCTAATTACCACTACCTTTATCTGCCCCGGATAAGCAAGTTCGCTTTCAATCTTCTTGGTTATATCATGAGCTAAACCTATTACCTGCAGATCACTTATTTTGTTCGATTGAACAATAACGCGCATCTCTCTACCGGCATGCATAGCAAAACTCTTTTCAACACCCGGAAAAGATTTGGCGATGTTTTCTAAATTCTCCAATCTCTTCACATACATTTCTACTGTTTCTCTGCGTACCCCCGGTCGAGAGGCGCTTAGGGCATCGGCAGCCTGCACTAATACCGCTAATACACTTTCGGCTTCTTTATCTTCATGGTGAGCGGCAATAGCGTTAACTATAATTGGACTCTCGCCATATCTTTTGGCTAAATTAGCTCCAATTTCAGCATGTGTTCCTTCTACCTCTCTGTCTACAGACTTACCTATATCGTGAAGCAAACCAATGCGTCTTGCCAAAGTAACATTCTCTTTTAATTCTGCAGCCATCGCTCCCATCAAAAGGGCAACCTCCAATGAATGCTGAAGAACATTTTGGCCATAACTCGTGCGGTGTTTGAATTTCCCTAATAATTTAATTTCCTCAGGATGCAAACCCTGCACACCAGCTTCAAAAGCAATTTCTTCTCCACATTTATAGATAGCTTGCTGCATTTCTTCTTTCACTTTAGTAACCACCTCTTCAATGCGCGCGGGATGAATCCTTCCATCAGTAGTTAATCTTTCCAATGTAATGCGGGCTATCTCTCGTCGGACAGCGTCAAATCCTGAAAGAACAACCGCCTCAGGCGTATCATCAACAATTATATCTATACCCGTAGCCATCTCTAAAGCGCGAATATTCCTTCCCTCACGTCCAATTATTCTTCCCTTCATTTCATCATTAGGCAAACTAACTACCGAAACTGTAGCTTCGGAAACATAATCAGAAGCACATTTCTGCATTGCCAAACTTAATATTTGCTTAGACTTTTGTTCGCTGGTTCGTTTAATTTCATCTTCTGCTCTTTTAAGCAAAATATTTTTTTCTTGCTCAACATCTTTTTGTATACGGTTAAGAAGAATATCTTTGGCTTCTTCCTTGCTTAAATTAGAAATTCGGTGAAGCTTTTCTTTTTCCTCAATAAGTAAATCATTTAACTCCTTTTTCTTCTGTTGAAGAGCCCTTTCTTGTAAAGTGAACTGCCCATTGCGCTGATGCAATTCTCGTTCTTTTCGCTCACAGAGATCAAATTTTCTCTCTAAATTCATTTCTTTCTGATTTAATCTTTTTTCTGCGTCTAATAGTTCATAACGACGCCCCTTTGTTTCGCGTTCAAATTGAACGCGTAGTTTATAGAACCGCTCTTTTGCCTCTAATTTTACCTTCTGCTTTTCTGACTCAATTTGTTTTTGAGCATTTTCAAGCATCTCTTTGGTTTTCATCTCGGCGCGCTTAACTTTTTTCTCCCCGGCAAATTTTCTTGCTAAATAACCACAAAAAAAGAAAACTAAAGCTTCTGCAATTATAACTAAAACTACTATATTATTCATAAATATCTCCTCATCAAAATTAAATATCAAAATGACAATGCAAAATGTAAAATTTAATAACTCTAAAGAAAATTTCAAAAATAGAAAAACCGATTTTGCATTTTAATATGTAATTTTGATTTTTGAACTTAATTCGTAATTACTTTATCCAAAGAAACATCATTCTCATTCACTGGCAATTTCTCTACGATCTGAAAACCAAATCCTAATCCCAATTTGAAGGTTCTACCTGCTTTTTTTAAAAAACGGTCATAATAACCCAACCCTCGACCAAGACGATTATTCAAGAAGTCAAACGCAATCCCGGGTACAATAATTAAATCTAAATTTTCCACTTGAGCAACATCTAAAGATTCTTGCGGCTCATAAATACCATAGGTTGCCTTTTTTAAATCCTTTACATCCTTTACATAAAAAAATATCAAAGAATTCTTCACCACGCGAGGAAGGGCAATCTCTTTAAAAAAGGCTACCTCCTGCATCATCTTCCAAGTATCTACCTCATCCTCTTTGGAAGCATAAAAACCAATTCTTTTCGCCTGCTGAAATTGAGCAAGTAAAAGAATCTTCTTTTTTATTATTTCACTTTTCTCCCTCCTTTCTTTTGGAGATTGCTTCCGCATCTTTTCTAAAATCTCTGCTCTGATTTTTTGCTTTGCATCCATTATATTCCCTTTACCCTTTCTTCCCCCTTCCACCGCTTATGCAGCCAAGCCCACTGTTCTGGATGCTTCTTTACATAACATTCCACAATCTTGGTAAGTTTAGACATTGTTTTTTTAACTATCTCTTCTTTATTACTGCCTAAATATAACCCTACATTTGGTTCAATAATTATGTTATGCACTTCAGCCTCCCGCAAAATAAAAACAGGGAGAATAGGAGCGCCAGTACGCAGAGCAAAAATAACAGGGCTGCTTGTTGTAGCCGCTGGTTTACCAAAAAAATCTACAAATATACCACCAGCGCCGGCATGCTGATCAATTTGAATAAGTAAAACCTCGTTCTTCCGCAGAGCATTTAGGCATTTGCTCACGCTAACCTGCCGAGATTGAAGCATAATGGAACGAATGTTCAGTTTTTGACGCAATTGGCAAAAAAGTTTATCGCTTTTCAAATCGTGCATATGACGCATTATTGTTTTTATCTTATAACCCTTCTGCGTTAATACCGCTATCATAAGAGGGAAATTGCCAAAATGGGCGCTAACTAAAATTACTCCCTTTCCTTGTGAAAGCGCCATATCTAAGTTTTTTTGTCCTTTTATTTCTATTTTAAATCTGGAGGGAAAATGCAAAAATTGCAATATTTCTATCCAATAACGGCATATCTCTTGACTGACTTGACAAGCAATTTTCCTCAATTCGGCATTAGACTTTTCCTTCCCAAAAGCTAATTCAAGATTTCGCAAAGTAATCTGGCGTTTCCCCTTCAAAAATAAATAAGCTCCTTTACCAATTACATAAGCAAAACCAATTCCTACCTTAGAAGGTAAAAGAGCAATCAACAAACTAAATTTTAATATCATTCGGCCTAAGAAATCGCGAACTTGTTTTAGTTTAGATTGCATAATGCGAATTAACAGGATTTACACAAATATCGTAATTATTCCTTTCGCCGCTAATGCAATGAGCAGACAACCCAAAAAATTACCAAAAGAAATAAGTAATAAAGTCTGTTTCAATTTTAAGTTGAGCATATCAGCTAAGGGAATCGATAAATTTACTCCCCCGGTGAAAGGAATAGCCGGAGCCAAAACTACACCCATCTTCCCCAGCCGTTTCAACCACTCGAAAACTCGGCTATGCTCTTTTTTCTCCCACTTAGCGATAAGAAATTCCCTCATTCTTTTAATAAATTTGATTCGAGAAGTAGCTGCTGAATAAACAAAATAAACAAAAGGAAGAAAAAGAAGATCCAAAAAAAAAGAAAGCATAAGTACCAAAACAAAATTCATCCCACCTGCCATTCCCAAGGGAATAGAAACCTTGCGTCCGAAAACTAACTGAGTTGTTATAAAGCTAATGATTAACGAAAATTTCATTTTTAGGACTTCACTCTGTTCCGCCTGAAAAATTAGTCATTACTAAGGAAGAACGGGTAAAGTAAGAATCATCCTTTTCTATTTTTAAGGGAAGATGTTTTTTATCAGCACTTATCCAAAATTTAATTTTGGCTGGAAAGCTTTCGACACAATAAGCTTGGTATTTCCCGGCTGGAGTTTTAATCTCTTCTAATTTAGTAACCTCCATTCTATACTTTCCAGCAAGGGGCAAATTGATTAACCAGCTTTTTCCTAAAACAAGTTCCTGCTTACGACAATAATAGATAAGCAAAATGGGATGATGAATTTTGTCATCAGATTCTATAAGTTGTTTCTCTATTTTTCCTGACTTCTCCCGTACAATCTCTATTGTTTTTTTCTTCTGGTCATATTTCTCTAAAATTTGGATTGTCTTGCCAAAAAGACGAATATCACGTTTAACCTCTACCGGAAAATAATCTTCGTCCCCTTTGATTTTTTCTACATCCTTAAAGTTTAGAGTATTAGTTTGAAGAATAATCTCATCTCCAAAGACTAACTTAGCACTGCCTATACGTATCCCCTTCCAATAGATACGATAAGAAATTGTCTCGCCTTTGTTGAAAGGCACCTCTTCGGCGGAAACCGAGGAAGACAGAAAACGGAAAACAGAAAACGGAAAACAGAAAACGGAAAACAGAAAGAATAATAAAACAAGAATTTTGCTCTTATCTTTCAGCGTGTAGCGTGTAACCTGCAGCGTGTAGCGATTATTTTTCATTTCCCAAGTATTTCTTGAAGTCCTTCCTCCAGCAAATATTTTGGCAACCAACCTAAATTTTTCGCTTTTGTATTATCTAAAATATCTACGCTCTGAACATCCTGAACTACCTCTACCCCTATCTTTTTACCGATTATCTGTTCTATTTTCTGAATCAAATTTTGCAAAACTATCCCTCTGCCTGATGATATATTCACAATTTGGTTTTCCCATTCTTTATTTTGAGCAAGCAATAAAGCGTTCACAACATCTTTAACATATACAAAATCATAGCAAGAATTTAGAGACTCATAAAATTTAACCTTGTTGCCTTTTTCAATTGCTTTCAGAATATCATAAATAGGATTGCGGGTCATCCCCTCTCCGTAAATACGGCTAAACCTCAAAATTGCAAAGGGAAGGCTAAAATTCTTATTATAAAGCCGGCAGTATTTCTCGGCGATTGATTTGGAAACGCTATAAAATTTATCTACAAAATCTGCTTCTTTTTCTTCTTTGGGTAAGGAAGAGACAGGATAAACAGCTCCACTGGAAGCATAAATAATTTTCGCCTCT
>DAOWIN010000041.1 GCA_030640885.1 Candidatus Omnitrophota bacterium | reverse complement strand
TAGCTACTACATCATCCTTTGGTATTGCACAGACTGTATTAAGGCTAACTTTTGTTTTCATAGGTATTGCCTCCTTTATGGAACATTTCAAGTCAGACTTGTTTTGTTCCATTTACATTTGGTTTTTTCTTTCTTCCCCTAACTCCTCTCTCCTATCTCCTAATTCCTTTCCCCTACAACCTTTTCCTTCAGCCTTCTTTTAATTCACTCGCTTTTTACAAACTTTTTTTTAAACTCTATAATTACCTTTTTTAAATTCTTCTTTAAATCTTCGTTTAACTCTTTTTTCTGCTTAATCCCTTTTAAAATCTGAAGATGCTGTTCCTGCAAAAAGACAAGAATCTCGGATTCAAATCTGCTGATGTCTTGTAAAGAAATATCATCTAAAAAACCGGTGATGCCGCAGAATATAATTACTATTTGTTCGGCTATATCCATTGGCAAATACTGCCTTTGTTTAAGCAATTCTACCAAACGAGCACCCCGTTGCAATTGCGCCTCAGTAGTTTTATCTAATTCACTTCCAAATTTAGCAAAGCCTTCCATCTCTCTGTACTGGGCAAGCTCCAAACGTAAATTTCCGCTTACTTGTTTCATCGCTTTGATTTGAGCATTTCCGCCTACCCGTGAGACACTTAATCCCACATTTATCGCCGGTTTAACCCCTTGATGAAAAAGCCCGTTCTCCAAATAAATCTGACCGTCAGTGATAGAAATAAGATTGGTGGGAATATAGGTGGAAATATCGCCAGCTTGAGTTTCAATAATCGGCAGGGCAGTCAACGACCCGCCGCCGGCTTCCTTGTTTGCCTTAGCCGCTCGCTCTAATAAGCGTGAATGGCTATAAAAAATATCCCCGGGATAAGCCTCTCTGCCGGCTGGACGGCGAAGCAAAAGAGATATTTGACGATAACTTTGAGCGTGTTTAGAAAGGTCATCATAAACAATTAAAACATCTTTTCCTTGTTCACGAAAGTGCTCTCCTAACGCACAACCGCTGTAAGGAGCAATATACTGCAAAGGTGCGGGTTGATGAGCCGGGGCTGAGATTATCGTTGTATAGCTCATTGCTCCCTCTTTTTTTAAACGATGAAAAATTCGCGCTATATTGGCTTCCTTCTGCCCAATAGCTACATAGATACAAAGAACATTTTCGTCTTTCTGATTTAAAATAGCATCAATTGCTATAGCGGTTTTACCGGTTTGTCGGTCGCCAACAATCAATTCTCTTTGCCCTTTGCCAATAGGAATCATTGAATCAATTGCTTTAATCCCGGTTTGCAGGGGTTGATTCACCGGCTCCCTTTCTACCACTCCCAACGCCTTACTTTCAATTGGGCGGTAATTTTTAACCTTGACTGGTTGCTTATCATCTAAGGGCTCTCCCAAGGAATTAACTACTCTACCAAGAAGTTCTTCGCCTACTGGAAATTTAACTACTTCACCAGTAGAAAAAACCTCATCTCCTTCTTTCACCAATCTATCAGAACCGAAAAGAATGGCTCCAATGCTCTTTTCTTCCAAATTCAAAGCCATTCCCTGCACTTTTTTATCAGAACAAGAGCTAAAAACAAGCAGTTCATTTGCCATTGCCTGCCCCAATCCATAAATCTGGACTACGCCATCGCCAACCTCTACCACCACCCCTTTGTTCTGTAGTTCTAATTTATCTTCAAAATGCTCAATACGAGATTTGATTATCTTGGTTATTTCCTCAGTTTTTATACGCATAATTTTTTAAACTATAAAGTTTAACCTTCATAGTTCAAACTTTCTTCTATTCTTTGTAACCTTGTTTTTACTGTCCAATCATAAACCTTTCCCGAATATTCAATCCTCAATCCCCCAAGCAAATCCTTATCAATCCTTTCCTTTATCACTATTTTCTTATTAGTAGCATCCTCCATCACCTTGCTCAACATTTCCCTTTCTGAATCTGCTAAAGGAGAAGCAGAAAACACAAGAGCTTCGACACTGCCGTAAAATTCTTGGCAGAAAAGTTTATATTGTTCAAAAATTTCTTCTATGTCTTTTATCCTACTTTCCTGCAATAGAAGCTTCAAAAAATTTATGCTTTCTTTGCTCATTTGAGAAAAGACTTCGCCAAGAAGCTTACGCTTTTTATCTTTTTCGATATTGGGATACAAAAGTATATTTTTTAAAAATGGATGGTTTTTAAAAACATCATTAATAAAAAATAAATCTTTTTCTATTTTTTGGACAAGCCCTTTTTCTTTTGCCAAAAGAAATAAGGCAAAAGCATATTTGCTGACACTTTTGTTATCCATCATTCAGGCTTCAAGCTACAGGCTTCAAACTACAGGCTACAGGCTACAGGCAAAAGAAAAGAAATACTTATAATTTAGGTTTCTTGCTTGAGACTTGTAACCTGTGGCTTGTGACTTATTAGCCTGAAACCTTCTGCATCTTTTCCATCCCCTCCTTCAATAATCTTGCTTTATCTTTTTCATCAATCTCTCTCTTCAGTATCTTCTCAGCCATAGAAAGAGAAATCCTGCTAACCTCTTTTTTTAATTTCTCCCGACTTTTTACCACTTCTTTATCAATTTCCTGTTTTGCTTCATCTAAAATCTGTCCTTTTTCCTTTTTCATTTCCTTTAAAAAATTTCTTTTTTCCGCCTCTATTTCCTTTTTAGCCAAATCTTTCCATTCCAGCACCTGCTCTCGCGCTCTGTCTAAATTCTTTTCCGCTTCTCTATTCCTTTTTTCAGCATCAACCTTTTCTTTCTCTGTTTTCTTAATCTTATCGCTTGTATATTGCACTCGTTGGTCTAAAAAGTTAAGCAAAGGGCGATAAAAAACCTTAGTAAGAATAAACATTAAAATAAGAAAACTAATAATTTGAAGAATAATAGTAAAATTAAGAGACATGGTAAAAACGCTTCACGCCGCACGCTTTTAAAAAAAATATGGTGAAAAACGAAAAGGAGGAAAATTAGATAAACTCTATTTTGTTCTTATATAAATTTCTTTCTGAATCTCATTATTCGCTTCTTTTGACTCTCGAATTTTATTTCCGCTGTCTACTTCTATAGTGAAAATCTGAGGTCCTGTTTGTTTAAAAGATTCATCATTAAAAGAAATTATTGCTTCTTTTTCCTCTCCAGAAGCAAGTTTATTAACTAAAGCGTAGTTTTTCAATAAATGCGAATATACACAAACTTGAAAACTTTTTGCCTCTTTATTTCCAATGTTTTTCACTTTTACAAAAAACTGCAAACTATCGCTAATTTTGGGTAAAGAAGGTTCAATATTTACATCTTCTATAACTAAATCCGCTATATAACCTATTGACTCGTAACAACTCTCCTTTATAGATGTTTTTCTTATTTTATTGCAGAGATTTATATCCTCTCTTCTCTTAGCTAATCCTTCGTAACAAACATCCCTTTGAAAATGTTCTGCTTTTTCGCACAATGCTGGATTATCAGTCGACATTGCAAAATCACAATAACAACTTCCTTTATAACTATTGGCTTTCTCGCAAAGAGAAATATTCCCTTTTTGTTTAGCCAATTGATAATATTTTTTTCCGATTCCTTCTCTACAATATTTCTTATTTGCATCAGGGTCATCGCAAAAAGATTCATTTAAAGTTTTTGCAGCAATCATTGAAATACAGCTTCTTCTTATATCTTCAGAACCCATCATTTTGCAAAAAGTTATATTTTTCATTAAATAAGCTGCTCCTGCTTTTAACTGTGGAGTAAAAAAAAAGCATAGCAATAACAATTCCGCTTAATATTAACGCTATTTTATATTCTTTGACTTTTCTGGGAGAAAATTTGTTAAGTAAAAATACGCAAAGAAAAAAAACAATTAGTTCTATTACATAAAAAATGGGTAAAAAAACAAAATACAGAATTCCCGCTAAACCACAATTTGCTATTTCACAATAAATAAATAAGCTTGAAAGAAACCAAATTGCAGGCGGTATAAGAAGAATTAATAAAATACTTGCCCATGAAAATAATTTTTCGATAAAATTGATATTTTTCATAAATATATTCTCCTTCTTTTGATTAATTTTTGAATTTCTTATTTCTAACACTGCCAAGCATAGGTATCTTTTTCTTTAGTTTTCTTTCACTTTCGTTTTAATCTCATTTATACAATACATTTTCTCTCTATAATTTTGTATTTGATCGCATAATTCTGGATTCGAAGTATTTATTGCAATTTTATAAATACAAGCATCAATATAATGAAATTGACTGTGATTGATTTTTTTGCATAATTCTAAATTATTTGTTTCGGTGGCAATGTTAAAATAACAATAACCCCTTTCGCTTTCATCGCCAATTTTTTCGCAAAAAGAAAAATCACCTTTAGATTTGGCCACTTCTTTGTAACAAACATTTCTCCATTCTGTTTCTGCGGAAGGAATCTTCCTGCATAAACTTTTATCTTTTGCTTTTGTCGCTACCGCACTAATGCATGAACATCTTATGTTTATATTCCTCGTCCCCTTTATCTTGCTACAAATCTTTACATCCTTTTTGCTTCTTGCTTCCTCGTCAATCTTTAAAGCATCTTCTTCGCTCATTTCAAAACGAGCAAAGATGCGATGGGAAATTATATTAAAACTTATTGCAATTATGGGAAGACAAATAAATGAAGCAATAACGATAACAAGAATTTTCAATATCTTATTCATATTTTCTCCTATCTAAAAACTAACTTCTCTTTTTAAACTCTGCGATTATTTTTGTTACGATCTAATTTTTTGATCTTTTTGAAATTTCTCGTTAGCAAAATCAAAAATTTTCACTTGATTTTTATTTAGCTAAATTAAAAAACTGTAAATCTCAACAGCGAGGTAATTAGTTTCAACTAACTTTCAATTATTTCTATATAACTATCCTTAACGATTACTAAAGAATTTAATATTTTGCTCTCTTTTGCCAAAGAGGTATTCAACAAAGGCAGAAAAGATTTTATTACATTAGTTGGAGACAAATCAGAAAATCGTAATAATATTACTCCGCTGTGAGAACACAAGGGAAATCTTAAAAGATTAGCAAAATCTTTATCACAGGTTAAAATGACTCGTTTCTCTTCATTGGCCAATTTTACCACTTTCTCATCAGAAATGCCAAAAAGTCTTTCTTCTTTGATATCCTTAATATCATAGCCTTTATCTCGCAGGGCGGAAATAACAGCATAAGCAATATTTTCGTCAGTTAGAAATTTAATCATTTATTTTGCTTTTAAACTTTCTAAGGGAGAAATGATTTCCTCACGTTTAACAATATTAGCTGCATAATTGACCGCCGCTAAAATATCCTGTTTGCTTAAATGAGGATATTCTTTAATAATACTTTCAGTCGACATCCCGCTTGAAAGTAATTCTAAAATAAACTCTACTGATATTCTAGTGCCTTTAATAATCGGTTTTCCAGATAAAATACTAGAATTAATTTCGATACGCTCTAACATATTTTCCTCCATTTTTCTGGTTCTCGGTATTCGCCGATAACTACATATCCTAACTTGCAACGTGGCTTGCCCTGTTAGCTAGGGAACTTAACCGAAGGTTAAGTATAACTTAAGTATAATACTGCTAATGATTTTATTGAACTATAAAGGTTTCTCTTACATTAAAAGGGAATTTCTAACGGGGCTTACTGGCAACTGCTGACTTGGGGACATGGTGACCTGTTTATGTTACTACGAATATTAACAAAAGAGCGATTACTAACGCATAGATTCCGGTAGATTCGGCAATGGCGTCAGCAATAAGCATTGTCCTGGTGATTGGACCTTGAAGTTCGGGTTGACGAGCAATTCCTTCGCAAGCCTTTCCTCCCACAAATCCCTCTCCTATACCTGGCCCAATAGCCCCAAACCCCATACAGATTCCTGCTCCTAACAAAGCCGCCGCCCGGATAATAATTTTCCCATCAATAGGAATAGTTTTAGCGACTTCTGCTATTTGCTTTGTTGTTTCTGCGGCTATAGCAATATCCATTTTACCCTCCTTCAATAAAGCCACAATTTAGACGACTAAAAAGAGACTAAATTGTATGGCTGCATTGAACCCTGTTAAATCCGCCTACGGCGGAATTTCGCTTTTAGCGAAATTATTTAACAGGGTAAATTCAACTAAACAATTTAGCTTCGTCCCGACATACCGTCGGGGCTCGCTAAATTGCAGTTTCATTTATTTTTTTAACCTTTAACTTCGCCGATATCTGACGATGTCCTTTTTTGGTTTTGGAATCTTTGCGGCGTCTGTATTTAAAAGCAATTACCTTTTTTCCTTTGATTTCTTCTAAAAACTCACAAACAACCTTTGCTTTTTGGACCAATGGCTGACCAACGAAAATTTCCTTATCGTTATTAATTAACAAAACCTCGTTTAAAATAACCTCCTCATTCGGCGTCTTCTCTTCTAATCTCTCTACCTCTAAAATATCACCCTCTTTTACTTTATGCTGTTTTCCTCCGCTTCTAATTACTGCATACATTTATGTTTCCTCCTTTCCTTCCTCCCGCCTCAGGCGGGAGAGCCTGCGAGAGTGAGCGAAGCGAACGGAGCAGGATAAAGGTCTTTCCTGCAAAGTAACTTTGCTTACTGCTCTTTGATAACTTTTCCTTTGACATAGAACGTCTTTTCTACAGCTTTCAGCACATCTTCTACAGTTATCCTTTGCAAACATTCAAGATTATTTTGACAGTTATGAGCCAAGCAAGGATAACAGTTAGGTGGATTATGCAAAACAACACTGTTTTTTAGGCGCGGACCCCAACGTCGTGGGCTTAATCCGGCAAGATTTCGTCCAAAGATAACTACACATCTTAAACCTACAGCGGCCGCAATATGCACTGGTCCGCTGTCTGTGGAAATAAGCAAAGAACATCTTTTAAATAGAGCCGCCAATTGCTTTAAACTAAGTTTAGCGGTTAAATTAAGAACAGGAATCTGCATTAATTTCTCCATTGTCTTCCCCAATTCCTCTTCCTGTTTATCTCCCACAATTACAATTTTTTCCCCTCCCGTAATAGCCAACTTTCTTCCTACCTGAGCAAATCTTTCTATCGGCCATCTCTTGGAATGACAACTGCTTCCCGGATGGATGGCAATCAAAGAATCGTTATCTTTTATTTTACTATTTTTAAGCAAGAAATCAACAGTATCTTCTTCCTGATTTGTTTTTATAGAAAAACTTTTATCGTTGGTATCGGCACCAATAGTCCGCACCAAATCCAAATTGTAATCTACCTCATGTTTTTCGCCCTTATATTTCTCGTCTTTTATCCTATAATTCAACAGAAACCCCCATTTCTGTTGATAACCTAAGCGATAGGGAATTCCGGCTAAAAAAGCAATTATATTTGACCTTTTCTTAGGATTTAAAACAACGGCTAAATTAAATTCCTCTTTTTTTAAATTTTTAATTAATCTTAGCGTTTGCTCAAAACCATCATTTTTTTTATCATAACTAATTATTCTATCAATCTCCGGATTTCCTTCTAATAAACAAGCATAGGAAGACTGCGTAATAACCGAAATGGACGGATGCTGAAAGCTTTGATATAAAGCGCGAATAGCTGGAATGCTTAATAAAACATCACCGATGCGGTCAGTACGAAAAACCAGAATCTTCTTTATATCCTTTTTATTAATTTTGTTGTCTGGCATACATACAGCAATAAAATTTCTAATGTCTAATTGCTCTAACTCATTGGGGCACCCAGTTCCCCAGACCCCCAGTTTCCCAGCTGGGCATCTGGGTGGCTGGTTGCTGGGCGGCTACCATTTAGGTCAATTAGAAATTAGTCATTAGACATTTCTTTATACTTTCTTTAGTTTGTGTCCCATTTTCTCTTTTTTTGTTTTTAGATAATTCTTATTAAAAGAATGGGGAGTAGTTTCCAAAGGAATCCATTTAGTTATTTGCAAACCGTATCCTTCCAATCCGATTACCTTTTGCGGATTATTAGTCAATAACTTTATCTTTTTTAATCCTAAATCTGATAAAATTTGAGCACCGATACCATAATCTCTTAAATCTGCTTCAAATCCCAATTCTTCATTTGCCTCTACTGTGTCTAATCCTTTATCCTGCAAATCATATGCCTTTAATTTATTCGCCAAACCAATGCCCCTTCCCTCCTGACGCAAATAAAGAATCACCCCTTTTTTCCGTTCACCAATCTTTTTCATTGCCATCTGCAGTTGCTCTCCACAATCGCAGCGAAAAGACTTGAAAACATCACCTGTTAGACATTGTGAATGCACCCGCACCAACGCCCCTTCATCCTTTTTTATTTTGCCCATAATGAGAGCAATATGGGTTTGTTTATTCAGAACAGACTTGTAAGCCAAAAGCTTCCATTTTCCATACAAATTAGTGAGAGTGGTTTGCGCTGCTTTTTTAATCAACTTTTCTGTTTTGCGGCGATAGTTT
>DAOWIN010000089.1 GCA_030640885.1 Candidatus Omnitrophota bacterium | reverse complement strand
GTTGCATTGCATCCTCCGCTTGCTATGGGTTGTCCCCCAATACACACCATCAATCCCTTTGCTCCCCACTTCTCAGACTGGCTACCTACGGGAGTTATGATTGTGCGTATTTTTATCTGGTCGGCGGAGCAACAGTTTACAGTCAACAGTTTACAGTCAACAGTGAAGAAAAAGAAAAGAAAAGAAAAGAAAAGAAAAATTATAGATAATCTCCTGCCCCCCTTAAATTTTAACAACCTATCCTTATTCATTTTCATCTTATGCCTCCTGCTTGGGTTTATTGGGTTTATAGAGTTCTTTGGGTTTTGTTTCTCTTTTCTTTTCTTGCCTGTAGCTTGTGGCTTGCAACTTGTAGCTATCCCTTATATTCCTTAAATGCCAAAGTTACATTATGTCCGCCAAAGCCCAAAGAATTAGAAAGGGCTATGCGAACATCTTTCTGGCGGGCAGTGTTCGGCACATAATCTAAATCACAATCCGGGTCAGGAAATTCATAATTAATAGTAGGGGGAATAATCTTCTCTTTTATAGATAAACAACAAGCTATGGCTTCTACCCCGCCAGCCGCTCCCAAAAGGTGTCCGGTTATTGACTTGGTAGAACTTACCGAAAGTGTCTTGGCAGCATCGCTAAACACCTTCTTCATTGCCAAGGTTTCTGTTTTATCATTTAGCAGCGTTGAAGTCCCATGAGCGTTTATATAAGAAACATCTCGAGGATTTATCTCGGCATCTTTTAAAGCCATGTCAATAGACCTTGCCGCCCCTTTTCCTTCCGGATCAGGAGCAGTAATATGATAAGCGTCATCTGACATTCCATAGCCGGCTAATTCGCAATAGATAAGCGCCTGCCGCTTTAAGGCGTGTTCCAATTCTTCTAAAACCAGAATACCAGCCCCTTCTGCCATTACAAAACCATCTCTTTTTTTATCAAAAGGTCGACTTGCTTTCTCGGGCTGATTATTATAATGAGTAGAAAGAGAACGGGCGGCGCAAAAACCCCCTAAGCCCAAAACGCTAATCGCACTTTCTGTTCCTCCGCTAATTATAATATCAGCTCTGTTCTCCCGCAAAAGTGAAAGCGAAACAGCTAAACTGTGCCCTGCAGAGGCGCAAGCAGTACTAACAGAGAAATTTGGACCCCCTAAATTGAAATAAATAGCTACCTCGCCAGCGGCCATATTAGTAATCATTTTGGGAATTAAAAAGGGGGAAAGAGCCTTTGGCCCAGTTTGCAAAAATTTCCGATACTGCTCTTCCATTATCTTGAAGCTTCCAATCCCTGATCCGATTAAAACACCAATTCTTTCTAAATTTTCCTGCTCCAGAATAAGACCGCTGTCTTTTATTGCTTGCTGACTAGCCGCCATGGCAAATTGCACAAACTTTTCTTTTTTATGAATCCGCTTAGATAAAGGAAAAAGGTTTTCAGCATGAAAACCCTTTACCTCTCCAGCCACCTGTGAACTAAAAAGGGAAGGGTCTATTTGGCTAATTCGGCTAACTCCGCTTTTCCCTTCGCACAAAGAACTCCAAAACTCCTGTTTGGAATTCCCCACTGGAGTAATTGTCCCCAAACCAGTAATTACTACTCTTTTTTTTGCCATAACAAAAAAAGCTTCACGCCACTTATGAGCGAATAACAAAAACTTGTGGCATTGTGACTTTGCAACTTGTGACTTTCTAAAGGCTGCAACCTATTCTTTCTTATCCTTTGCCTTTTCTTCAACATATCTAACTGCATCGCCTACAGTAGTTATCTTTTCCGCATCAGAATCGGGAATCTCAACAGAAAATTCCTCTTCTAAAGCCATTACTAACTCTACCGTATCTAAAGAATCCGCCCCTAAATCGTTAACAAAAGAAGCCTCGTTTTTCAGTTCATCCTTTCCCAATCCCAACTGCTCTCCAATAACGCCCTTTACTCTATCTTCCATCGATTCTGTTGTCATTTCTTCTCCTTTCCTTTCTCCCGCCTAAGGCGGAAGAGCCTGCGAGAGTGAGCGAAGCGAACGAAGCAGGATAAAGGTCTTTTCCTTGTTCCATTCTTCATTTTTTTATTCTTCTCTCTTTATTCTTGTTTCTTCTTTCTCCCCCCCCGATGCTATATCGGACGAGAGCCTGAAGAGTGAGCAAAGCGAAGCTCTTCAGGCTAAAGGTCTTTTTTGCCAGAAGGGCAAATATAAATTTACAAAGTCTATTTTCCTCTCTTTTTCTCAGTAGAAAAGTTGCCGATATTTTAATTTTTAATTTTTAGACCATTCCTCCGTCTATTTTGATCACCTCCCCATTGATATAATTAGAATTTTTGCTTGCTAAAAAAAGGGCAAGATTTGCCACATCCTTTTTTTCTCCCAATTTCCCTGAAGGTATCTGCTTAATTATTGCCTCTTTACTCGCCTCGGACATCTTAACGGTCATCTCCGTTTGAATAAAACCGGGAGCAATTGCATTTGCCTGAATATTGCGGCTAGCAAATTCTCGCGCAATACTTTTGGTAAAACCAATTATAGCCGCCTTAGAAGCCGCATAATTAGACTGGCCAACATTTCCCCGCATGCCAATAATAGAAGAAATATTAATAATCTTTCCTTCCCGCTGCTTAAACATTATTTTCGCAACTGCTTTTGTGCAATTAAACACCCCCTTTAGGTTAATGTTTAATACCTTATCCCAATCTTCCTCTTTCATTCTTAGAAGAAGGGCATCGCGAGTAATACCGGCATTGTTCACTAATATACTTATTTTTCCGAATTTGTCAACCACTTTTTGGATACCTTTCTCTACCTCCGCGAATTTAGATACATCTACGCACATACCTAAGCCCTGTTTGCCCAAAGACACTGTTTGAGCAATCACCTCTTTAATCGCATCTTCCCGCACATCAAAAATGGCTATATTTGCTCCTTGTTGAGCAAACAAGCAAGCAATTTCTCTGCCAATCCCTTGTCCACCGCCAGTAATTAAAGCAAGCTTATCTTTAAGCATTATTTTCTCCTTCCAAAACTCTTTCGGCTGCCCCTATCGCTTTTCCCAACTCTAATTTGTAGCCCATTTCCTTCAAAGCCATTTCTAAAGCAGAAAGGGCAATAATGGTATCAAACTTTTCTATGTATCCTAAATGGGCAATGCGGAAAAGCTTCCCTTTCAACTCAGCTTGGCCGTCGGCAATCCAAACCCCGAATTTATCCCGCATTATGCTTATTAATTTTGAGCTGTTGATATTAACAGGACTTTGCACTGCTGTAACCGCACTTGAAGGTTTTTTGCTAAATAATTGCAATCCGATCTCCTGAATGCCGGCTCGTGTAGCGGCGGCTAACTGCCGGTGACGAGCAAGAACATTTTTCAAACCTTCCTTCCTGATTAAACGCAAAGATTCTCTTAATCCGATTATTAAAGAGATTGCCGGAGTGAAAGGCGTATCTGGTTTTACCAAAACCTTTTTATATTTCTTAAAATTAAAGTAATAAGACGGCAGTTCATTTTCCATAGAAGCCCAAGCCTTTTTGCTTAAACTTACGCAGGATAATCCCGGGGGAAGCATCAATCCCTTTTGCGAACCTGCTACCGCCACATCAACATTCCAATTATCGGTTTGCAAATCATCCGCTCCTAATCCGCTAATTGCATCAACAATCAGGATTGCTTTGTTATTTTTAATAATATTTCCAATCTCTTGAATGTTAGTAAGCGTCCCTGTTGAAGTTTCGCATAAAGTGGTAAATACGGCTTTTATAGGTTTTGACTGGTGACTGGTGACTGGTGACTGGTGACTTTTTAGTTTTTCTTCAATCTCCTGCGGATTTACCGCCTCTCCCCATTCTACATCTATGGAAATTACTTCTGCTCCATAAACTTGACAAATTTCTGCCCATCTTTCTCCAAACTTCCCTCCTTTCACCACAACGACCTTATCTCCTACACTAAGCAGATTTGCTGCCACTGCCTCCATTGCCCCTGTTCCTGAACAAGCAAAAAGTAAAACATCATTTTTCGTTTGAAAAAAATATTTCAAATTATCCAAAACCTCTCCAAGAGTCTCTTGAAATTGAGGAGTGCGATGATGAATAATTGGCTCAGCCATTCTTAAAGCAACTTCAGGGGGAATTGGCGTAGGCCCGGGGGTCATTAAGTATTTTTTTTTCATAGTTTCTCCTGCTATAACTTTGTTATACTGGCTTTATACTGGTTTTATATCAGTGCAATCAGGCATTCGCCTTAGTGAATGTCTTTTCCACTACCCTATCTACAATTCCGTATTCTTTGGCTTCTTTGCTGGACATAAAAAAATCTCTATCTGTATCCTTTTCAATCTTTTCTAATTTTTGGCCGGTATGTTTTGCCAAAATTTGATTGATCCTTCCCCGCAGCCTCAGAATTTCCTGAGCTTGAATACTAATATCAGTCGCCGCACCCTGCACTCCACCCCAAGGTTGATGAATCATTATGCGAGCGTGTGGGAGAACATATCTTTTTCCTTTCGTGCCTGCAGATAGTAAAACTGCAGACATACTGGATGCTTGCCCCATACAATAAGTACTTATCGGACATTTTACAAATTGCATAGTGTCATAAATCGCCAAACCAGCAGTTACTACCCCGCCGGGAGAATTAACATAGATATTAATATCCTTATCAGGATCCTCTGTTTGTAAGAACAGAATCTGGGCAACGATTAAGTTAGCAATATCATCATCTATAGCATTACCGATAAAGATAATTCTATCTTTAAGCAGCCGTGAATAGATATCATAAGCCCTCTCTCCCCTTTCCGATTGCTCAATTACCATTGGTACTAAAATACTCATTTTTAATAAGCACGCAACTTACGGAACACACACCTAACCGAGCTGGCGAGGCTAATAGTGAACGTAAGTTGCTGTGCGCATTGACCCAGCACTTATTTACTGCAGATTGTTGTTTTGGCTAAAACTATTACAAGCTAAAAATTATGATTTTGCCCTTAAACATTGTTCAGTAAATAAGTGCTGGGGAATTCAACTAAACAATTTAGCTTTGGCTTACGTCTCGCTAAATTGTAGTTTCATTCACTTGCGATTCTTTGATTAAAAACTCGACTGTTTTTCTTTCCCTCAATTTCACCTTTAAATCATCAATCAACCCCTTTTTAGCTATGTCTTCCTTTATTTCATCAACGCCCTTTTTAAACCTTTGAGCAATCCCTTCCACTTCCTTGTTTAACTCTTGTTCACCAATCTCAATCTTTTCCTGCCGCGCAATCTTATCTAAAATAAAAAGAATTTTTAGCTCTTTAACCGCTCTATCCTGAGCTGTTTTTTTTGATTCCTTAAGATGAGAGTCTATCTTCTCCTGCTCCACCCCTTGCTGGGCAAGATAATTCTGCATATTTTCCAATAAAGTCTTCTTTTGTTTTTGCACCAAAGAATCGGGCAGGTCAAAATTGGAACTTTTCAAAATCTGTTCGAAAAGATCGCTTTCTAACTTTCTATCTGTCTCTTCCTTGCGAACTTGAATTAAATCCTCTCGAATCGCCTCTTTAAGCTCTTTTAAACTGCTTTTACCCATTTGCTGAGCAAATTCATCGTCAAGAGGCGGTAAATCATCTTGTTTTTTTTCTGCTGAATTTTTCTGCTGGGAAGTCTGTCTTATCTGCTGTAAAAACTTTAACTGCTGCTCAACATCATCCTTGTTAACCTTCCCTTCCTTTTTTACCAATTTTATTCCTTTATATCGTCCCAACTTAACCTCTGGCCGAGTTTCCACAGTAGCTTGGAAGCGAAGATAATCATTTTCTAATTTGACATTGGAGATTTGTGGAAGGTCTATAGGCACAAAATCAAAATTTTTAGCAGCATCGCTATAAGCTTCAGTAACAGTTTCTCCTATCGCCTTATCTTTTATTTCCTCCCGATAATGTGCCTCCAAAATATTGCGTGGAACCTTGCCTTTTCTAAACCCGGAAATTTGAGCTGTCCTGCTAATTTGCGAATAAAGATTATCCATTTTTTGCTCTAATTTGTCAACAGGAATATCCACTTTTATTTCCTGCTTGCAGGGGGCTATTTTGTTCGTTTGAATTTTCAAATTCACCTCTAATGAATTTGATCCTGATCCGCCTCAGGCGGAGAAGGATCTACTTATTTTATTTAAGTCCTTCGGAAGCTCCCTTTGGTCGCTTCCTTAGGATCATCCGCCTAAGGCGGATGGAGCGGGTGATGGGGTTCGAACCCACGACCTCAACCTTGGCAAGGTTGCGCTCTACCAGCTAAGCTACACCCGCTTGTCAAAATTCTGCATTGCAGAATTTTGAAAATTACAAATTACAAATAACATCCGCCTGAGGCGGACCAATACTCAATGTTCAAAATAATAAATAAGTTCTCGGTAATTTTCTCTTTATTGTAATTTTGGTCATTGGTGCTTATTTGTAATTTGGTGCTTGGAATTTGGAATTTACCATTCGCTTTCGGCGAATGGTTGGTACGCCGTGAAGGAATCGAACCTTCAACCAACGGATTAAGAGTCCGCTGCTCTACCTGATTGAGCTAACGGCGCATCTTGTGCCTCGCTACGCTCGGCACAATAAAATCAGCGTTTAATATCAGTGTCATCAGTGTTCTTAAATCAGTGTCATCAGTGTTTACACTTTTTCGTAAGGGTCAAATAGTTTCTTATATTCCTCAAGAACAAATCTATCGGTCATTCCGGCAATATAATCGCAAATTACCCTTTCCAATCCCTCTTTTTCTACCTTTTGCTGACAGAGAAAAGGCAACTGCTCAGGTTCTTCTAAATATACTTTAAAAAGCCGTTTGATAAACCGCTGGGCTTTCTGCACCATTCGGACTACTCGGTAATGGCAGTAAAGGTTCTTAAGCAAAAAATCTTTTAGCTCTCTACGCTGTTTTGCCATTTCTTTTTTAAAACAAATTAGACTTTCTGATGCTCTTCTTACCTCTTCTATCCCCTTGATATGTTTTAGTTTTTGCTCAGATTCATTTATTAGATCTGTAGTGGCAAGATTTATTAAAGATTTTATGGTCTGGTATTTTAATATTTCTTTATTGGAAATATTTTTACTCAATGGTTCATAAATCTCCCGCCAGATTTTTATTTCTGATAATTGTTCCTCATTGATTAACTTAGCGGTAAGCCCATCATCTAAATCGTGGCTATCGTAAGCAATCTCATCGGCTAAATTTACCACCTGCGCCTCTAAGCTCGGCTGTTTTTGCTTAAATTCTTTATCTGGTTGATCAAAAAGGGTTTTATGCTTGGCAATCCCCTCTCGCGTCTCATAGCTCAAATTTAAGCCCTTGAAATGAGGGTATCTCTGTTCTAATAAATCAACAACCCTTAGCCCCTGTTGATTATGTTCAAAACCACCGAAATTTTGCATTAACTCTCGTAGAACGTTTTCACCGGCGTGTCCAAAAGGGGTATGCCCAATATCATGGGCAAGAGCGATTGCTTCTGCCAAATCCTCATTTAATCTCAAAGAACGGGCAATGGAAACGGCAATTTGGGCAACCTCTAAACTATGGGTAAGCCGCGTTCTATAATAATCGCTCTCGTGATTTACAAAGACCTGAGTTTTGTATTCTAATTTGCGAAAGGCGTTAGAATGGATAATGCGGTCGCGGTCGCGCTGGTAGACCGAACGAAAAGGATGTTCTTCTTCGGAATGAACCCTCCCGCGCGTATTTTTACTCTTTGCCGCATAAGGGGCAAGAATTTCTTCTTCTCTTTGTTCTAATTGCTGTCGGGTTAGCATGTTAAAGCAAATCTAATAATTCCTCTTTCGCAATATCTACCTGTTGCAAAATAGATAAAAGCGTTCCCTTCGGAATCTCTTTTCTTTTAGGAATGATAACCAATAATTTTCTTCCTTCTTTATTTTTCTTATACAAAGCAATATGGCTTCCTTTTCCTCGTTTAGGAGCATAGATAAATCCTATCCTTAACAAAACTTTTATTACCTTCTCTGAGGATAATATTGGTAATTTAGCCATTATTTTAAGCCATTACTTCAATAGGAGAACTAAACTTTTCTTCTGCTTTTAAGGAAGGCAGGAAATCACCAATCATTCCTAACTCTGTTGCATTTTCTATGTATAATTCAACTGCTTCCTTTAAATTCCTTAAGGCATCTTCTAAGGAATCACCTGCACTGGCTACTCCCAATTCCGAACATTTTGATACAAAACCCGCATCCTCTTTCCAAATAATTGCATTTAATTTAAATCGTTGCATATCTCAATCTCCTTTTTGAGCAAAATTATTTTATCGGCGGTATTCCCAAATCTCTACAAATCTTTCTTGCAAGAATATCTTTGATTTCCGTGTGTCTCGGAACGGAAAAGATCTTTTATTTAATTCTGGATTATACCACCACGAATGCCTTCTACCTTCCCTAAGTAGTTCGCAATTATGTCTGGTAAGATATTTAAGAAATTCCTTGCGCTTCATACAGTAACTAATTCCTCAGAAAAATTAGTTTCAGCTGAGTGCAGTGCATCCTGTCGATTAAATTTTAAAGCTTCCTTCAAAGTTATTCTTAAACTTTTCACTAATTCTTCACGAGAGGTTTCTTGGCAATTTACTCCAGGAACCTCTTCAATCCATCCAATCCAATAACCATCATCTTCTTTAATCACTGCTGTATATGTATTTTTCATATCCCCTCCTTCTTACTTTCTCCTTTAACTTTTCCCCTATCCCCTTTCACCTTTTCCACATACTTCATTCTTACTTCATAAAGTAGATTCTTTAATATTTGCTCTTCATTTTTATCCAAGTTTCCTTTTGTTTTCTTTTCTAAAATTTCTAAAATATTAATGCTCTGTTTCGCCTGTTTTAAATCCTGCTCTTTTTTATTAGTCACTGGGTTAGTGATTTCCCCCAAATGCATCAAGGCTTGCATCCCCATACTGGAGATAAATAAGGCAAAATTTATCTCCAAAGGCGGCATTTCTTGTTGGGATTTTTGTTCTCCTTTTTCTTCCTTATCTTTCGTTTCCTCTATCTTTTCTTCTTCTTTCTTTTCTTTTTTATCTTCCATCTTTCCTCCAATTTCCTCCAAATCCTCATTTCTTTTCTACTGCCTCTTTCATTACTGCAAGAGGTGCTTTCTCTCCTGTCCAGAGCTCAAAAGAAAGTGCGGCTTGATGAATCAGCATCCCTAAACCATTGACTGCTTTTAACCCCTTTTTTTTTGCTATTCTCAACAGTTTCGTTTCTCTTGGATTATAAATAAGGTCAAAAATATTTAATTGCTGAGGAAAATAGACAGGATTGATCATTAAATTATCATTGGGATTCATCCCTATTGGTGTAGCGTTGACCAAAAGATGTGAAGCTTTAATTGCCTCTTGATTATGGCTGTGGGTCAATTCCGCAATTGTGTTTGGAAAATTTTCTTTAATATTCTCAGCTAAAGCTCTTGCTTTCTTTTTATTCTTATCCACAATAAAAATCTGTTTTGCTCCATATTTTGCTAAACTCATTCCTATTGCCTTTCCTGCTCCCCCAGCACCAAAAAGAAAAATAGTTTTATCTTTGGAATCAAAGTCTAAATCTTCTTTTAATGCCTTGATAAAACCCTCGCCGTCAGTATTATAACCAATCAATTTATTTTCTTTCCTGACAATTGTATTTACTGCCCCGATAAACTCGGCATTTTTATCTATCTCATCTAAATAAGATAAACATATCTCTTTATGGGGAATGGTCAAATTTACCCCTTGAATATTCAACGCCCTTATTCCCTCTATTGCCTGTTTTATATCCTCGGGTTTGGTTTCAAAACACAAATAACATGCATCTATCTTTTCTGCCTCAAAAGCGGCATTATGAATTAGGGGCGAAAAACTATGTTTTATGGGATAACCCAACAAGCCGTAAATTTTTGTTTTGGAAGTAAGCATATTTCGCGCTTCACGCCTCACGCTCCAGGCCTCAGGTTTTTTTGTTTTTTAGCCTGCAACTTGCGGCTTGTAGCCTGCAGCTTATTCACCGCCTCCAGATATGCCTTGGTGCTTGCCTCAATAAT